>NZ_JBSSCS010000001.1:0-189994 GCF_054060015.1 Thermostichus sp. MS-CIW-25 | reverse complement strand
TGATAGATGGTGTACCATTTGCCATATCCTTCTGGGAGGTAGCGCCAAGGAGCACCGGAACGGGCTATCCAAAGAACTGCTTCAATAAACTGTTTACAGTTTGCTTCTTTCCCAATGTTAACTCTCTCTTCTGTCCGTAAAAAAGCCAATATCTTCTGCCGTTTGTTTTCATCTAAAAAACCAACTTCATCCTCTTTCCACCATAAATTATTCTCTCTATCTTAACATAAGATCAACACGACCTAAGTTCCTGATTTTTTGACGCAAGCGAAACGCTGCTTGCCGCATTCGCCTACGCTTTTGCCTCGGTGCCTGGCTCAGCCTCGATTGCAACTCATCCAGGTAGTGGCACAGCCGTGTTATCCGGCCAAAGTCGCCTTTGGCAATATCCACAAAACCTTCCCCATCAAACCCGGTGAGGAAAGTTCTCACCCCAGGGTCAAGCGCTATGATTCCCGTTGCCAACGAGCACTGCTCGTTCACAGGTTCAGGGAAGATGGCATACCACCTGTCTTTCACCCGCACTAGCTCAGTTCCATGTGCCCATTCTCTGGGCATCTCCTCGGATGCACGAAACGCCAAACCTCGGGTGAGTTTCGGATACCACGTCCCATTGCGAAAGTTGCCGGCGTTGAATTGCAGCGTATGCGACCTGTCCCGCACACTGCGAAACTTCGCGTCTTTGCTCCGGCGAAACGCCAACCACGCCTCGATGACCGCGTTCTGCTTGATGTGGCAGGGGGCGTCCTTCACCCACCGGGGCAGGTCGGAGTGCAGGATGATGTCCCGCAGCTTTCTAGCCGTTTTTGGGGCACCGTGCTGGCACTGATGGGCAATCGCTTGGTTGTAGCAATACCGGCACGCTGCTTGCCAGTGTTTCCACACCTTAGCCAGAGCGGGTTCGGGATAAATCCTGATCTTCCTGGATTGCAGTTCGGTACTTCCTGAGTCCGCTGAGCCGATGACTGAAGCCGTGCAAAATGGCAAGAATATCCTCAACCCATTCCTGTTGGGGAGAGTGGTCTTGGTGATTGAGAACCACGTTTGCGTCAGCGGAGCGGAGCTCTTTCTCGAACCCGTGTTGACGGCAGTACCAGGCAACAAGCTCAAATCCAAAGCGGCAGAGGCGGTCTTTATAGGCGACCACAAGTGTGCCGACATCTCCTGCACCGATTCGTTCCAGTAGGGCAAGGAACCGTGGTCTTTGGAAGTGGAGACCGCCGCCAATGTCTCCGACCCCTTCGGCTCCAGAATGGAGGCTAACCAATCGAGCAATCTGTCGCTCCAAGTCGGGTTTTTGCGCTCGGCTGATAACTCTGGCGTAGAGAACAATGTGCTTCTGCTTTCCGGGTAACTTGATGTAGCTATCGAGGTCATATCGCCTTGCTCGTCCTGAAGGTGTTCGTACTGCCGACGAGCAACTTCTTTGGGAGTTACATATCGCGCCATGCTGAATACTATGTTCAGCATGGTTCAATGTTGCTTGGATTAGAATCCGCTCCTCAGGCAGTGCCCGCCGAGGCACAGTCCTGACCGAGGGTGTGGTCTTTCAACCGCTGCAAAGTTGCAGTCAGGGCCATGGGCCAGGGATCCGGCTGGCGCAGTTGTCGCACCCCCTGAGGCAGGCGCAGCACAGAAGCGCGGCTGGTGCGGGCAATGGCTTCCAAATCCGGCAAGGGATCCAGCAGCAGCCCTTTTTCCATGACTTTGCGCAACAGCGGTTCGTAGCCGGGGGGCGGGGGCTCGTCGGCATGGCCCAGCAAGTCTCCCTCGGGGCCGCGAAAGATCTGCTTGCGACCGGGAAGGGTGGCTTTGGCAAAGGAAGCTTTGGCCACCGGGATCCCGTTGATTTCCACCAATTTGTACACCCCGTTCACGCCTTCTCCGGTCACCAGGCGGGTGCCCACTCCATAGCCGCTGATGGGGGCCTGGGAGCGATGCAGGCGCTCGATCTCGTATTCATCCAAATCCCCACTGACGAACACCGGGGCTCCTTGAGGCAAAATCTGTTTCACCCGGCGAGAGAGATCTTCCAAATCTCCTGAGTCGATGCGCACCCCGCCGATTTCCCCGCGGGATCCCAGTTGATCCGGGCTTCCGGCTGCAAAAAGCTGGGCTGCCGTGCGCGCCCCTTGGATGGGGTCGTAGGTATCGATCAGCAGCGCAGCCTGGGGAAAGTAGCGCCGAAAGGACTGAAAAGCGCGGGTCTCATCTCCCGAAAGAGCGGCAATGGCCATCACCAGGGAATGGGCCATGGTTCCTGCCGGCTTGCGCCCCAATTTCAGGGCTGCCAAAACATTGGAGGTGGCATTGAACCCTGCCGCCAGAGCCGCCCGGGCTGCCCATAGCCCCGCCTGGGGCCCAAAAGCTCGCCGGGTGCCGAACTCCAGCAAGATGGCCTCATCCCCTGCTGCATCGCGCATACGGGCCGCCTTGGTGGCAATCAGGGTCTGGTAGTTAAAGGTGGACAGCAGATAGGTCTCCACCAGTTGGGCTTGCCAGAGGGGGGCTTCCACCCGCAATAGGGGCTGGTTGGCGAAAATGGCCGTTCCTTCCGGCACCGCCCACATATCCCCCTCAAACCGGCAGCGGGCCAGCAGATCCCAAAAGCGCTCCGGCGCATCGGCGAAAATGCCCGTTTCCCGCAGTGCTCGCAAAGCCTCGGGGGCGAAGCTGAGCTGCTGCAGGTATTCCACCGCCTGGGTGAGCCCCATGGCAATCAGATAGCCATAGTCGGTGGGCAGCCGCCGCACGAACAGCTCAAAGGCAGCGGGCTGAGCCTCTAGCCCTTCCCCCACATAGCAAGCGGCCATGGTGAACTGGTACAGATCGGTTAGCAAGCCATAGTCTTGGGGCTGCAACGACGAGAAATCAGGGCTCAACATGAAAAAACCTCAAGGCAGAAGCCGATGGGGAGCGATGGGATCGAGCAGAGAGCTGTCGCCAAGGTTATAGTGAAACTTACCATAAGTAAGCCTGCCTGTCCGGGATCCACCAGAAGCACCGCAACCCCCGAAAAGCTCGAAAAATCGGTCTCAACAAGACGCCAAATCCAAACTTAGCCGAGAACACAGGCGGCCATCTGGACAAAACCTCTTCCCCAACTTATAGTGAAACCAACCATAAGTACCAGCCCGACTTCCTTTAACCTTAGATCAAGCTTGTGCAAGCCTGGTCAATCCAGCCCCCACCGGGAGAACGCCATGAATGCCACTCTACAGGAGCTAACGGTTGCGGCTCCAGCGGGCCTTCCCCCCCACTTTGATCCGGAGCGGGTGGGAGAGATTTGGCGCGTGCCCTACCAACAGCGGGCAGCAGAAGCCGAGCGCTGGGCCAAGGAGCAAGGGATCCCGCCGGCGGAGGCCGATCAGGTGCGGGTGGGCTTGTTGCTCATTGATGTGCAGAACACCTTTTGCATTCCCGGCTTTGAGCTGTTTGTGGCCGGTTCCAGCGGGTTGGGAGCGGTGGAAGATAATCGCCGGCTTTGTCAGTTCATCTACCGCAATTTGGCCTGCATCACCCAGATTGTTGCCACCCTCGACACCCACACGGCCATGCAGATCTTCCACCCCGTCTTTTGGGTGGACGCACAGGGATCCCATCCTGAGCCGGCCACGGCCATTTCGGCAGCCGATATCCGCTGCGGGCGGTGGCGGGTGAACCCGGCTGTAGCCGCCAGCCTGACCCAAGGGGATCTAACCCGGTTGCAGGTCTACGCTCTGCATTACGCCGAGCAATTGGAGCAGGGGGGGAAATATCCCCTCATCGTCTGGCCCTACCACTCCATGCTGGGGGGGATCGGCCATGCCTTGGTGCCGGCGGTGGAGGAGGCGATTTTCTTTCACGGCATGGCCCGCCTTAGCCAGCCCAGCCTGCAGCTCAAGGGAGCCAACCCCTTGACGGAGAATTATTCCGTACTCAGCCCGGAGGTCTTGACCGGGCCGGAAGGGGATCCCATCGACGAGAAAAATGAGCCTCTTATCCGCCACCTGCTGCAGTTTGATGCGCTGATCGTGGCTGGCGAAGCCAAAAGCCATTGCGTGGCCTGGACGGTGAGTGACCTGCTGCAGGAAATCCAAGCCACGGATCCCAGCTTGGCCAAGAAAGTTTATCTTCTGGAGGACTGCACCTCGGCGGTGGTGATCCCCGGCGTTGTGGATTTCAGCGAACAGGCGGAGGCCGCTTTCGCCCGCTTTGCGGAAGCAGGAATGCACCGAGTACGCTCCACGGATCCCATCCGGGAGTGGCCTGAGTTTCCGCTCTGAAAGACTTATACAACACCGAGCAAAAGCGGACTTTCGCGCAGGTTGATGCTTTCTTTTTGCTTCCACGACCCATGGCCAGTGGTAGAGCTCACCTCTACCACCCCGCCAAAGGGATCTCCCCAGGCGCGACTTCCCCGCAAGCTGCAGGTAGTTGCTCCTCGCTCTGAAAGAGCACACAGGCTGAAGGTGGAGCAAACTTTAGCCTAGGCGAAATGCCTACAAAAAATGTGCCAGCCAGCTCACCGGTTTGGCCAATCCACGTCAAGCTGCTATCGCCCAGACCAACAACGTCTGTCGGAAGGTTCGTCAGCGAGGTTGAGCATTGTGCTGCAAGCTAACCGATAGCCCGGTAAATCGAGGACTAGAGGGAAGCCCAAAGATCCCGGTCGATCTCCCTTCCAAGTGGTAGGATGCGGCAGGACAGCCTGTCGGAGTTGCCCTGTGTACAATCGCGTTAGCGGTGCGGAGCACTCTCGCGTCAGCGGTGCGGAGCGCCCTGAAGCCAGTTCTACCGTCTCCAGCAGCCTGCGCCCCCCCAGCGGTGCCCGGGATCTCCTGCCGCGGGAGGTACAACGGCGGGAGAAGCTGGAGGCTCAGCTTACCCAGGTTTTCCGACGCTACGGCTACCAGCGCATCATCACTCCCACCCTGGAGCGGCTGGAAACGCTGCTGGCGGGGGGATCCATCCGTGCCGAGTCGGTGCTGCAATTGCGGGATGGCGAAGGGACGATGCTGGGGCTGCGCCCCGAGTTGACCGCTTCCATTGTGCGGGCGGCAGCCACCCGTCTGGCCGGTGGGCCCTTGCCGTTGCGGCTCTACTACCACGGCAGCGTTTTTCGCAACAGCCGCCGGGAGGAGGGATCCTACAGTGGCCAGGAGTTTTTCCAGTCGGGGGTGGAGCTAATCGGGGCAGGGGGATGGCTGGCAGATGCCGAGATTCTGCTGCTGCTGGCCGATTGCATTCGCTCGGTCGGCATCTCCTCTTGTGAGTTCTCTTGGACGCTGCTGCTGGGAGATGTCAGCCTCACCGAAAGTTTGCTCAGCGCCGTTGCCCCCACGGCCCAAGCGGCAGTACGCCGTGCCATTGCCCAGCTCGACTACGTTTACCTGGAATCGGCTCCTCTGCCGGAAGCCGCCCGCCAAATTGGCTTGCAGATTCTGGGGCTGCGGGGACAGCCCGGCCAAGTTCTTTCTGACCTGGCTCAGTTGCCTGTGCCGCCTGAGCGGCTGCGGGATCTGCGGCAGCTCTGCCAGGTGCTGGAGGAACACGGGGTGCGGGTGGTGCTGGATCTGAGCTTGTTGCAAACCCTGGCCTACTACACCGGCATCGTTTTTCAGGCAGTGGCAGGCGGGGAGATCATTGCCTTGGGGGGACGCTACGACCGGCTGCATGCTCTCTACAGCCCTCAGCAGGTCGAACAGCCGGGGATCGGCTTTACCCTTCTGCCGGATACGCTGCTCCGGCTCTTGCCCCCCGACCCCAAAACCGAGGAGATGGGCTGCAAACGGTTGGTGGTGCCCCTGGTGCCGGCAGGGATCCCGGCGGCGCTGGCCTTGGCCGCCCGCTGGCGAGAAGAGTGCTCAACCGCACCGCTGACGCGAACGGAGGCGGTGGAGCTGGAATTGCTGGATCGAGCTCCTGAAGAGATAGAAGTCTATGCTTGCCAATGTGGGATCCCAGAGATCGCCTGGGTACAGGCTGACGGCAGCTACCACATCACCCACCCAGACTGTTCGCGCTAGCGGGACGGAGTCCTTCGTTGGCCAGGTTGACTTCCCAACAGAGGCGTGGCTGCACCGATTGCAGCAGTTGTTGGCGAATGCGTTCCAACTGCCGGATGGCGCTCTGCACCCCTGGCGCAAACGGCTGACGGGATCCCTGCGCCCAAAAATGCTGCTGCAAATAATCGATCAGCCACAGTTGTGCCGGCAGCTCCAAACTGGCCACCGCTCTGCCCAATTCCAATGCCTGCTGGAGAGAAGAGTGCCAGGGCCAACGTTTGAGTTCCTCAAGGAGCGACGGCGGGATCTGCTGCAGGTGCTGGTGGGCCAGCAAGGCCAAGCCGGGGCTGCCCTGGGCCAAGGCAATCAGCTCGGATCGAGGGATCCCTGCCAGATCTGGGCAACCCAACCCACTCAGCACCCGGTCGACCTCTTCTGGGCTGAGGCGGCGAAAAGGCACCATCTGGCAGCGGGACAACAGCGTCGGCAACAGCGAGGCCGCCTGGGGGGCGATGAGTATAATATGGGCTGGGCCTGGCTCCTCCAGGGTTTTCAACAAAGCATTGGCAGCGCTTTCCGCCAAGGTTTCGGCTCCCTCCAGCACCACCACCGCTCCCGTTCGCGTAAGCGGGACGGAGTCCTTTCGCGTAAGCGGGACGGAGTCCTTTAGCGGGGCGGAGCCCTTTCGCTGGGCTCGAATCGGCTTGCGGGCACAGAAGCGGGATACCCCCTGCACCTGCTCCAGGCGAATTTGGGGCGGCGAGCGCCGTTGCAAGGTTTGCGCCTCCGGGGAGTCTGCCGCAATTAGGCGGCCTTGGTGCAGGTAGGTGGGGCTGACCCAGTGGAGATTGGGATGGTTGCCCGCCAGCAGCCAACGGCAGTGGGAGCACTTGCCGCAAGGGATCCCGGAGCTGGATTCGCACAAGAGGGCCTGGGCAAACCAACGGGCCATCAGCTTCCGCCCCACCCCTTGGGGGCCCAAGAAGCAGTAGCTGGAAGTCACCCGCCCCTTCTCCAGGGCCGCCACAAGCAGTCGTGCCGCCATCTCCTGCCCGACAATGTGCTGTGGAGGCAAGACCTTCATCCGCTTGACGGTCTCGGCGCTCGGACGGAGTTCTGGCATATCTCAGCATCCGCTGGCAGAAGCTGGCAGGAAATGTTTGCGAAAATACTGCAGCGTCTCCGGTCGCAATAACCCCCGCTCCACCAAGGGATCCCCCCAGTGGGGCGAAGATTCATCCATCGGCGGCAAGGACTCCAGCACTTCAGCAGCCAACAAGTCGGCAGCCTTGAGGAACTCTCCCACCGTGCGGCACCCCGACAAACGGGCAGAATACCCCCCATCCGCAAAGAACTTGATCGTGGTTGCCTTCAGGCCGGTACACTCGCCAATGACCGCGGTCAGCTTGCCCCCCGACTGTTGCCAGCGGCTGAGGATGTCTTGGATCTGGGGCCGATCCAGCAAGCCCGCTGCCTGCAAGTTTTGGAACAGATGCCTGGCCCAGGGGGTGAGTTCCGCCAGCAAAGGATCCGTCGGCGTGTCCTCAGGATTGGCGGGAAGCTCCCCGGCATCGGTCGCAGGTTCCTCCAGTCTCCTCGTAAGGACTGTGTTTCGCTCACGCGAACGTGCTGGCTCATCTTTGGCGGTTGAACCAGAGAAGTTGGCTGCTCTCAACTGGGCTTGGGCTGCTTCGGCGATCAGCTTTTGCTGTTCGTAACTCACCTGCAGCAGACGGTTGCGATTCTGCTCAATCTTGAGGTTCTCCTGTAAAGTCTCCAAGCTCTGTCGGTAGGCCGCCAGCAGCTCTCGCGCATCTCGCAGTTCCACCGTCAAGTTGGCCTGCTGCTGTTGAAGGGCGCTGAGGCGGGATCCCATCGTTTTCAGTTGTTGTTGAGCTTGCTCCAAGGCTTCTTGGCGGGCTTGCAGGGATCCCTCCAGTTGGACAATGCGCTGGTCGGCCTCGGCCCGTTCTGCCCTGAGCTGGTGGATCAGGGCTTGGCTCTGCTGCAGTTGCTCCTCCAGTTGAGCAAGGTGCGCTTCGTAGTCACGGTTGGCTGCCATCAGCCGCGCCATTTCCGCTTGCAGTTGTTGTAGCTGCGCCTGTAAGCTTTCCACCTGCTCTGGGGGAACATAGCCGGAAAGCCGCGCCATTTGGGCCTCGTGCTCTTGCTGTAACTGAGCGTAGCGCTCTTGCCACATCTGCAAAGCGGCCCTCAGCTCCGCAATCTGTTGCTCCAAGGCGGCAACCTGCTCTGGCCAGAAGGAATCCAGATGCCGGGATAGGGCAGCCTCTGACTCTGCAGCTTGCTGGGCAAGTTGGGCCTGCAACTGATCCCGCTCCGATCGGAGCTGCTGGATTTGATGAAGCGCTGCCTCCAATTGGGCGCGTAGGTCAGCCACAACGCTGCTGGGCACCGAGTCCAACTGGCGTTTCTGCAGAATCTGGATTTGCTCTTGCAACTGCTCCAGTTCCGACTGATAGCAATCTCGCTGGGTTTGCAACTGCCGCTGCGCCCTTTGCTCAGCAGCGCGGGCAAGAGCCAGCTCCGTTTCTAGACGTTGCAGTTGTTCCCGCCAAACCCGCAAATCCTGCTGCAGCGTAGCCTGGTGCTGGAGCTCCGCCTGCTGGAGACGGATGGTGGCTTCCAGTTTTTGAATGCGCTGCTGATACTGGTTTTGAAAATCGGCAATCTGCTGGTTCATGCTGGCCAGGATCCGATCCCATTCCTGTTCCTGGAGCTCGATTTGTAGCCGCAAGGCTTCCACTTGCTTGCGGTAGTCGGCCAAGGTGGCCGGTTGAGGCTCATCGGCAAAGGGATCCGAGGCTGCCGCGGCTAATGTTCCAGGGATGGAATCTCCCCCAACTGCGGATTCGAGACTCGATGGCTGAATTGTTCCCTCGCAAGGGATCTTGGCCTCTTCGGGTACAGCCAAATCCTGGGCCAGAGCTTCTCGGCCAGGAGTTGCCGCTCTTTGGGGGGTAAGCTGAACCTCGGGTTTGGGATCCCTGGCCAAAAAAGGCTGCAGCGCCTCCCACGCATTGGGGGAAGCCATCCGCTGCAGTTGCACCTGGACATCCAAGGCGCGATCCAAAATGGCGGGCTGTACCCAACCTTTCCAGGTGAGGATTTCCCCCAATTTCCGCCCATAGCGACGCTGTTGAGCCAGAGCAACCCGCAACTGCTCAAAATCCAAGTGGCCCAGTGCCACCAAAATCTCTCCCAGAGAAAGAGACTGGCTGGGCAGGAAGCGGTAGAGAGCGGCTGGGGTGAGCCAGCCGTGCTCGAGACACACTTCTCCCAACTTGAGGTGGTTTTGCTGTTGCTCTCGCAGAGCCTGAGCCAACTGGGATTGGGAAATTAGCCCTGCCCGCAGCAGACGCTGTCCCAGCGGCAAGCTCGACTCAGCCTCACCGTCAGCAGCACCCCGCCCCTCCAGAAAGGGGAATGGGGTAGAGCCACTTTGGGAGGAAGAGGAGCGCGGAGGCATCAATAAAGTTCCCAAGCTTATCGCCCCTCAGGATAGAGCATAAAGAGATGACAACGCCACATTGCCGTATTGGCATTGTGGTCGTTTCAGGTTAGGGTGAGATGCCTGGGCTGTTGAGAAAAGCCTTTGGCCGGGGGCATTATGGCTCCGCAACGCTGACGCGACAACGCGACCGACGTTTTAGGCGTGGGCGCAGTGTCCTAGTTTGAATTGATGATTTGAATTGATGAATTGAAATGGCCATAATCGGAATGGCCATAATTGTGGACATAACTGACAGACATCAATGTTGGCTCTAAAGCCAACTCACTTTCTTCCTGCTTGAGAGAGAAGTCAAGCTCACCTGGCCCCTCTCGGGAGCGCTGCACCGGCAAGGCAAAGGAAATTGGGTCGCCAAAATCCGGCTTCTCCCTTGCCCACTAACCCGTGGGATCCAACCGCATCAACACCTGCCCAAACTCCACCGATTGCCCATTGCTCACCAAAATCTCGGTCACCACGCCTGCCGCTTCGGCCTCGATCTCGTTCATCAGCTTCATGGCCTCGATGATGCACAGGGTTTGGCCCTTGTTCACCCGTTGGCCAACCCGCACAAAGTCAGGTTCACCTGGAGCTGGGGCGCTGTAGAAAGTGCCCACCATTGGTGACGTCACGTCTATCCAATGGCTGGGGGTGGATTTGGGAGCAGTGGGAGGAGGGGGCGCTTCTGCAGGAGCAGGAGGAGGCGCAGAGGAGACAATAACCGGACTGGCGGGGGTGGAGGAGAGCTCAGTCGGGATCCCTTTGCGCAAGGTGAGGCGAAAATCTTTGAACTCCAGAGTTAGCTCGGTAACATCGCTCTCTTGCAGAGCGGCCAGGAGAAGACGAATTTCCTGCCAATTGACAACATCCAAGGGAAGGTTCACTCCTGATGCATCACCTGTCCACAACAGAAATCCATAACCGAAAAGGAGAGGGAGAACTCACTCCCGGCCCAGATAGGTGTCGGTGCGGGTATCGACCCGAATCCGTTCTCCAACCTTGATGAACAAAGGCACCTGGATCTCAGCACCGGTCTCCAGCTTGGCCGGCTTGGTTCCCCCAGTGGCGGTATCTCCTTTCACCCCTGGATCTGTTTCCACCACTTCCAGAACAACGGTGTTGGGCAGCTCCACATCGATCACCTGCCCATTCCAGCGCAAGATTGACACTTGCATGTTTTCTTTCAGATATTTCACGGCGGAGCCAATTTGGGCGGCGGTAATTGGAGCCTGCTCATAGGTCTCCATGTCCATAAACACCAAGTTGTCCCCTTCCGCGTAGAGATACTGCATCTCGACTTTTTCGATGGTGGCTGCGGGCAGGGTTTCACCGGCGCGGAAGGTTTTCTCCACAACGTTGCCAGTCTGCATGTTTTTGAGCTTAGTGCGCACAAAGGCTGCCCCCTTGCCGGGTTTCACATGCAGGAACTCGATCACCTTGTAGGGAGCTCCGTCAATTTCTACAGAGACGCCAGGGCGCAAATCGTTGCTTGAGATCATGTCAGCAGAGGGATCCGTTGCTTAGACTTCCCAATCTTACCGTGACGATGGGGCACTCCGTTCGCGCTGGGGAGGCGGAGTCCGATTCAGCCCTCTGAGATCAATCGGGGGCTGGCGACCGTAGAGGGGCAGCACCTCCTGCCACTGAGGGCGCAATCCGGCCCGAAAATCGGCGCGGGCCAATTCTGCCAACGCCACCACAGGTGCAGAATCCACAAAATCGTCGGCATCTACAGATAAAGCTTGCGGCCAATGGCGGAGAAGGGCCTGCCAAGCCTCTTCCTCCCAAAGCTGATCGGCCGCTTCTGCAGCGATACGCTCTTCCACCACCCGATACACACCGCCATACCGCTCTCCTCGTTTGGCGTCCATCTGCACCGCCACCGTCAAGGGCTGGGGCGGGGATCCCTGCTCCTGCCACACCTGGCGGGCGAGGACGGCCAAAGCCGAGTAGCCAAACACGGGAATGCCCAGTTGCTGGCCCAGCAGACGGGCCACGCTCACCCCCAAACGGCTGCCCGTAAAGCTGCCCGGCCCCAAAGCTACAGCGATCCCAGCTATCTGCGACCAAGCTTGACCGGCCAAGAAGACTTTCAAGCAGGGGTGCAACTGCGCTGCCATCTCCCGATCCAGCCACCAGCTCTGACTGCGGGTTTCTCCCAACCCTGGCTCCAACGGCAGCAGGGCCAGGCCCAAAACGGGCGTGGTGGTGTGGATCCCTAACATCCACCGAGGGGCGGACACGATCTTTCTCCCTCCTTTTTGTATTGGGTGGTTGACGAAACTTAACGGATGTTTTAAGTTTAGGTTGTCAATCTTCGCGCTTCCTTAGGGAAGTTTGTCCTCATGACTACTGTTATCCAACGTCGCTCAACCAGCAACGTGTGGGAGCAGTTCTGCGAGTGGGTCACCTCTACCGATAACCGCCTTTACATTGGCTGGTTTGGGGTGCTGATGATTCCCACCCTCCTGACTGCCACCACCTGCTTTATCATCGCCTTCATTGGGGCTCCGCCGGTGGACATTGACGGCATCCGCGAGCCTGTTTCCGGTTCCTTGCTGTACGGGAACAACATCATTTCTGGGGCTGTAGTGCCCTCTTCGGCAGCCATTGGCCTGCACTTTTACCCGATTTGGGAAGCCGCCTCACTGGACGAGTGGCTGTACAACGGCGGTCCGTACCAGCTGATTGTGCTGCACTTTTTGATTGGGGTGTTCTGCTACATGGGACGCGAATGGGAGCTGAGCTACCGTTTGGGGATGCGGCCCTGGATTGCGGTGGCTTACTCTGCGCCCGTGGCAGCGGCCACAGCAGTGTTTTTGATTTACCCGATTGGGCAGGGGTCGTTCTCGGATGGGATGCCCCTGGGGATTTCGGGGACCTTCAACTTCATGCTGGTGTTCCAGGCAGAGCACAACATCCTGATGCACCCGTTCCACCAGCTGGGCGTGGCTGGCGTGTTTGGGGGTGCGCTGTTTAGTGCCATGCACGGGTCGTTGGTGACCTCGAGCCTGATTCGGGAGACCTCGGAAGAGGAGTCTCAGAACCTGGGGTACAAGTTTGGGCAAGAGGAAGAGACCTACAACATTGTGGCGGCGCACGGGTATTTTGGCCGGTTGATTTTCCAGTATGCGTCGTTCAACAACAGCCGGAGCCTGCACTTTTTCCTGGCGGCTTGGCCGGTGATTGGGATTTGGTTTACGGCGCTGGGGATCAGCATCATGGCGTTCAACCTGAACGGGTTCAACTTCAACCAGTCGATTGTGGACAGCAACGGTCGAGTGGTTGGGACGTGGGCTGATGTGCTGAACCGGGCGAACCTGGGGATGGAAGTGATGCACGAGCGGAATGCGCACAACTTCCCGCTGGATTTGGCGGCGGTGGAGGTAGCGCCTGCGGTGCGTGGCTGATGGCCTGACCTGACGCTTCAACAGCGTTGGTGGATCCCCCGGCTTGGTCTGGGGGATTTTTTTGTTCTCTTTGCTGGGGTGATCTTTCCCAGAGCTTTTCTAGAGTTAAATTGGGGCCATTGCCTCTGTGACTTAGGGATATGGCAATCATTTCTTCTCGGGATACAGGCCAGAACGCTGAGGGCCCCAAGCGGCGGCAGCAAAAGTCTTCAGCCTGGAGAAAAGAAGGCAGAGAGTTGAGCTTTGCTGGGGAAAGGGGAGCGGATCCCTCTGCCCTGTTGCAGCCGCAAGCCCACCTCGGTGAAGCCCAGGAAGAATCGCTTCGCCCGCGCACTCTGGCGGAATACATCGGCCAGACGGAACTTAAGGAAGTGCTTTCCATTGCCATTGCAGCGGCCCGCGCTCGCCAAGAGCCCTTGGATCACCTGCTGTTCTACGGCCCGCCCGGCTTAGGCAAAACCACGGTGGCGGCAGTGCTGGCGGCAGAAATGGGATCCCAGTTCTACATGACCACCGCGCCGGCTTTGGAGAGTCCCCGCGACATTGCCGGGTATTTGGTGCGCTTGAAGCGGGGGGATGTGTTGTTTATTGACGAGATCCACCGCCTGCCCAAGGTTACAGAAGAATTGCTCTATCCGGCGATGGAGGATTTTCGTCTTGATATCACCATTGGCAAAGGTCGCTCTGCCCGCATCACCTCTCTGCCCTTGGAACGCTTTACCCTCATCGGGGCCACAACCCGCATTGGCGCCCTCACTTCTCCGCTGCGGGATCGCTTTGGCCATGTGCAACGGCTGCGCTTTTACGAGCCTCACGAGCTGGTGCAGATCGTGCTGCGCACGGCTCGCCTCTTAAATGTCTCCACCGATCCAGAAGGGGCTGCAGAGATCGCCCGCCGTTCTCGGGGCACACCCCGCATTGCCAACCGCCTGTTCAAGCGGGTGCGAGATTACGCCCAGGTGCGAGGGGACGGCCACATTAGCCGAGAAGTGGCAGCAGCCGCTCTGGAGCTGTTCCAGGTGGATCCTATGGGGCTGGATTGGACAGATCGCAAGCTGCTGACGGTGCTGGTGGAGCAGTTCGGTGGAGGGCCAGTGGGCTTGGAGACGATGGCCGCGGTGACGGGTGAGGATCCCCAAACCATTGAAGAAGTGTATGAGCCTTATCTGCTGCAGATCGGCTACCTGCAGCGCACGCCCAGGGGTCGAGTGGTTACCCCTGCTGCGCTACGGCATCTGGGCTATGAAGCCCAGTCTCCTCTGCCTTTGTGGAGCTAACTCGTCTCTCCCCTCACCCCCGACCCCTCTCTCACAAGAAAGAGAGCAGTTGAGAGCCCCATCTAGCTACGGTCATTGCCCACAGGGCTGAAGCTGGGCACCACCAGCTCGCGGTTTTGCTTGGTAAGGCGACCGTACAGCTCCTGGGTGTTGGGGAAGTTGGCCGCCGGCAAGGTGGGGAAGCGGCGATAGGGCACCGTGTCCTCGCCGAAGAGATCCCGATACTCCTGGGTGTTCAGCAGGGCGCGCACAAAGGCTTTCACCCCCTGGGTGGCCAAGATCTGGTTGTACTTGCGGATCTCCTGCTGATTGAGGGGCGCACGGCCCAGAAAGTGCTTGGTGCCCAGCTCGATCACCTTGGTGTTGGGATAGGGGGCATAGAACTCGGAGCGGTACAGCTCTGAACACCCCAGCGCCTCGATGAACTCCTTGACGGTGATCTCGCCGTTGCGCAGCTTGGACTCGGCGGAGCTGAGCTCGGCACTGATGTTGTAGATGTCCATATCCCGCTCGAAGACCTGCCGATAGGCGGCGCGGATGAGGTTGTTCACTTCCGCTTTGTTGGCCAGGCTGGTGAGCTTGAAGATGGGGATCTCTTGGCGTACCTTGGGCACCCCCTGCTGAGCCCGCCGCTGGATTTCCAGCTCGCCGGAAGGCATGTCCTGGGGCTGGCCCAACTTGACAAATAGCGGAATGTCCTCGTCGGTGCGAATGGGCTTGGTCACTGCCATGTCGGTGGAGCCGGGGCGCATCCGCCGCAGCGCCAGGCCGCCGGGGGTGAGGTAGCGCTCGTAGGGCACGATATCTTCCCCGAAGACCCGCTGGTACTCCTCGCCGTCCAAGATGGCATCCACCACCGCGTAGAACCCCTGCTTGGAGGCGATGTCAAATAGGCGGTTCATCTCTTGCCGTCCGTAGGTGGGTCGGCCCAGTAGCTTGCGGTGGATGAACTCGATGGCTTTGCAGACATACAAGCTGGACCAGTACTTGTTGCGGAAGAGATCCGACTTGGCCAGTTGGCGCACAAACTCTTTGACGGGAATTTCCCCCGACTCCAGCTTGATCTCCCAGCGGGTCAGCCGTTGGCCTTCGTAGGGCACATAGCCGTATACCTGTTGGTAGCAGGCGCGGATCACCGCCTGGGTGGATCCCTCGCTGCCAACAATGCCGGCCCGCACCCCCAGCCGTCGGCTGCGATCTCCCGGAGTCTGGGTGAGCTTGAAAACCTTCGGGCCAAGGCTGCCGGGATCCCCTGCTGCTCTGGGATTGGTGCGCTCGTTGGTCAGGGCAAAGCCGCGCCGGATGAGGATGCGCTTGACATCTTTGTTGAAGGGAGCAGGGCGGGCGCTGAGGGAACGGGTTTCCTTGGGGAAGATGGCCCCAAATTGGATCTCCAGCGGGTCGTTGCCGGAGCCATAGGCATGCTGATCCGGCAGAGGCCGGTTGTAGCGGGCAAAGAGGGTAATGAACTGGGGCACCTTGCGGCGGGGGGCAGCGTAGTTGTAGAGGTCGAATTTGGCCCCCCAGTTGGCGCTGGTTTGCGCTTCTACCCCCAGCTTGCGCAGGTAGGGTACCGTCTCTTCGCCGAAGTAGTCCCCGTACTCGCGGCTATCCACCAGCGCGTCCACCAGGCCAGCCAGACCCTTGCTGGAGACGATGGAGAAGTAGGTCTGCACTTCCTCGCGGGTTTCGGGAGCCCGCCCCAGGAAGTGGCGGAAGGCCAGCTCCACAACGCGGCTGTTGATGTAAGGCTCGTAGAACTGCTTGCGGTAGAGTTCGGATTTGCCCAGGCGGCGGATAAACTCCTTCATGGAGATCTCGCCGTTTTTGACCTTCGACTCCAGGTCGGCCAGCTTAAGGCCATAGGCACGGCGGATATCCCGCTCGAACACCTGCCGGTAGGCGGCTTTGATGACCTCTTCTTTCTCAGCATTGGAAAGCCCCGGCTTCATGGCAAAGACGGGAACCTTTTCTGCGGCCAAGTTGTAAACCTGGGGTAGCTGTAGCCCTTGCAAGGGCAGGCCATCGGCGGTGCTGGCGTTGCGCTGCCGCAGCTTGTCGGAGGGAGCAGGGGCAATGAACTCGCTCAAGAGCACGTCGAAATACTGGTTGATGATGGCCACCGCCTCGCCATCTTTGCGGAAGTAGCTGGCTGAGGCCCGCTTCATCTCTTGGATGGCGACAATGGTGGCCTCGGCAGAGCAGGCGTTTTCGATGATCTCCCGCAGGCCCCGGGTGTTAACCACAAGGATGTTGGGATCCCCGGCCACCAGGGCGTAGGTGACATAGCGCAGGAACCAGCTTAGATCCCGCAGGGACTTGCGCATGTTGGCAGCCCCGTAGCGGGAAATGTTGATGGGGCGGAAGTTGGGCGGGATCTCCACGCCGCTGGCGCTGAAGAGATTGCGGATGGCCTCGAGGAAGCCACCCGTGGACTCCACATAGAAGGCGGTGCCCAGCTTAAAGGCTTCTTTCTCGTCTTGAGTGACTTCTGGCCGCTCCAGGTAGGCCATGGGGGAGCCGCCGGTGAAGATGCGGTTGGCAGCCCGGCTGACAATGATTTCGGAGTTGGCGGCGATGACCTCGGCAATCTGCAGCCGCTTCAGACCGCTGGAGAAAAAGTCGTCAAGGCGATCCAGCTCGGTGCGCGAGAGGTAGCGATCCTGCTGTTCTGCCTGGGAGATGGTGGAGAGGGGCACGGTTTGGTAAAGACGGGGGCTGGAGACGACTGCGCCGCCAGATGCGTTGATACCCATCGCTCTCTTAAACTCCGTTTATCGAAAAACTGCCGACAAGGCTCAGGGAGGATGCCCCGGGAAAGGGGCTGACCCATCGACTTAGCTAAACCGGCCCCCATCCCTCTCAGAGTTGGGGAGGAATGGACGCCGCGTCCCTGAGGGGGAAGCCAAGCCTAGAATACTAGGGGGATGCGACCAGAGGGGGGAGGTTGTTGCAGTTTGTAACACTCATTCTCAGTTGCCTTCTCGTCAAAAACCATGGCCTCTGACCCTTCTTTGCACCTTCCCGACTCTCTGCGGGCAGACTGGGAACAGGGATGCTACGGCTCTGTTGCTCAAAGTTTGCAGCGGCAGCTTGAGCAGGGATCCCAAGAGCCCCTGCTGTATTGGTGGCTGGGATCTGCCTACCTACTCCTGGGGCGGGAGCTAGAGGCGCAGCTCACTTGGCAGGAGGGTCTGGCCCTCCTAGGGGCCGAAGCTGAGGCTACCCGCTGCTGGGCAGAGGGACTGCTGGAGCTGGCAGAGGGGCTGTGGGAAAGGGGGCAGTGGCCGCAGGCGGCGGCTTTGTATCGGCAGTTGCTAGAAAGTGGCGCTGCCCCAGAGGCGGCGTTGGCGGCCCATCGCCTTGGCCTAGTCCAGGAGCGCAGCCGACTGTGGCTAGAAGCAGCAGAGTGGTTTGAAGAGGCCTGCCGCTGGGATCCAACGGCCACGGAGAGCTTTTGGCGCTGGGGCCTGGCCCTGCTCAAGCTGGGCCGGTTGCGGGAGGCCCTCTCCCCTCTCCAGGAGGCAGCGCGGCTAAGGCCAGAGTGGGGGGATCCCTGGGTGCAGATGGGCCTGGCTTGGCTGGATCTGGGGGAGCTGGAGCAGGCGGTGGCCTGCTTTCAGGAGGCAGCGGCGCGGGGCACCCAGACAGCAGAGCTCTACAGCTACTGGGCGGAGGCTCAGGTGCGGCGGAATGACCCGCAGGGGGCTTGGGAGAAGTTCCGGCAGGCGCTGGCGGCGGAGCGGGAGTGGCTACAGGCCTGGTGTGAGGGCAGCGGCAGAGACAGTCGGCTGCGGCTGGAGCTGGAGCAGGCCCTGCAGGGATCCCCTGACAGCCTTTGGCAGGAGCGGTACCGCGCCTGGCAGCAGCGCTGGCTCCCTGCGCAGGCAACCCTTCCTTCCCCAGCCTGCCAGAGCCCACCGCCCAGTGCTGGCAACCCCCTGCCAGTGCCCAGCCAGGGTTACCTTACCACCCGGCAGTGGCACCAGGCCACCGGCGAGGGCAGCTACCAGGTGGTGGATCCAGAAGGGGTTCTCTGTCTCCAAGCTCCTCCTACGGCTGACCCTGCCATTGGGCAAAAGCTGCGCTCGCAGCGGATCCCCTTGGCCGAGACCTTTGTGGCCCAGATTCCGCAGGGATCCGTGCACGTGGGCCACTATCCCCGCCACCTCTACGCCAGCTTTGCCAGCGCCGTGCTTACCCGTAGGGGTGAGTTGCTGGCCGATGTCTCCCCCAGCTTGCCGCCGCCGGAGTTTCTCGACTGGGACTGGAAGCCGGCTCACCTAGAACACCACCCCGTTTTGGACTTGCCCCACCTGCCGCCGCCAATTCCGCTGGATGGCCCTGTCGCCCTCTTGCCCCTGGGGGCGGTCAACTACTTCCATTGGATGGTGGACATCCTGCCCGCCCTCGATCTCCTACGCCGCTCCGGCGTCCTCGAAAAGGACATCCCCCTCTTGGTTCACGGCTACCAGGGCAAGCCTTTCCAGGTGCAAAGCTTAGCTGCCTTGGGGATCCCAAGCGAGCGCCTCCTCAGCTTTGAGCAGGCGGGGGGATCCCATGTGCAAGCGCAGAACCTGATTGTGCCCTCGCTGGCGGGGCCGGTGGGGTGTCTAACCCCCAGGGGCTGGCAGGTGCTGCAGCAACTGGTTCCTCTGGGGCAGGCGGCGGGGCTACCGCGGCGGATCTACATTAGTCGTCGGGCTGCCCGCTGGAGGCGGGTGATCAACGAAGCGGAGGTGCTGGCCTGCTTGCGCCCCTGGGGATTTGTACCGGTGCAGATGGAAACCCTCTCTCTTCCCGAGCAAATAGCCCTGATGCAGGGGGCAGAGGCGGTGATCGGGATCCACGGGGCGGGCCTGACCAACCTCGCCTTTTGTCCACCCGGCACCACCGTCATCGAGATCTTGCCCAGCAATGCAGTGCTCCCCTATTTTTGGATCATTGCCCAGGTGGCAGGGTTAAGGTACTTCCCTTTGGTAGCACCTGTTTGTGATCCGGCTTTGGTGGCTCTTCTTTCCAGCCCCGATTTGGATCGAGAAGATGCCTGGGTTCGGATCCCGGACTTGCTGAATGTGCTGGAACAGACAGGGATCAAGGGATGATGGGATCGGAGGGACTCGAACCCTCACGTTCTTGAGGAACAACGGATTTTAAGTCCGTAGCGTCTACCATTCCGCCACGATCCCAATCTGTCGGCAATAGCCGTACTACTCTACCAAACTGCTTGCCTTGGGGGGGCAAGTCTTTAAGTTGGTTCACCCAGCCCTGCAGTGGAGGGTATGAGGTAGGGGATTGCTGCCCCTGCTGATGGGATCCCTGCCGCGTTAACTTCCGCTTCTCCTTCAAAAAAGCGTTGGCCACCCAGATCCCTGCCACCGCCAAGACGGCCATCCCATAAAAGGTGTAGCTATAGCTGCCTAGCCTATCCCGAATTTGGCCCGTGATCATCGTTCCCGTCAAAGCCCCAACTCCATAGGCGGTAAACACGATGCCGTAGTTCTGGGCGTAGCGTCCCGGATCGAACAAGCGCAAGGTCAGGGCGGGAGCCATGGCCAGCCACCCCCCCAGGCAAAACCAAAGCAAGGAAAAGGCTACCCAATAGCCCAGAAGGGATCCCTGGGGAGGCAGGAGCATCAGCCCACAGGCCAGCAGGATGAGCCCGTAGGATCCCGTAGTGACCTGATGGGGATGTAAGCGATCGGCCAACCAGCCAAACAGAGGACGGCTGATCCCGTTGAAAAGGGCGAAGAGAGCCACACTGTTGGCAGCCGCAGGGGGATCTAGGCCGATCAGCTCTTCCCCCACGGGGCCGGAAATCCCAATGGCGCTTAAACCGATCAGAGTGCCGATGGCGTAGCAGATCCACAGGCCATAGAAGGAGGGGTTTCTCAGCAGAGGGAGAGAGCGCCGAGAAGTCAACGGAGAGCGATCTGGGCCATTCGTGGATTTTCTTGGAAAAGGTGAGGAAGGGATCCAATCGGGGGGAGGAAATCTCAGTTGGGTTGCGATCCCCAAGATCACCGCTGCAAAGAGGATCCCCAAAATCAGCAGCGTAGGTCGAACCCCCAGCGCCTCGATCAAGCGGTTGGCTAGAGGAGCGGTAAGCAGGGGGGATAGGCCAAAGCCGACAATGGTGGATCCCACGGCCAATCCCTTGCGATCCGGGAACCAACGGGCTGCCACGGCCATTGGCACTCCATAGGCTATTCCCACACCGCTGCCGGCAATGACTCCATAGCAGAGGGCAATCCACCCAATGGAGGGGGCGAAGCTGGCCAGCCCATAGCCCAGGCCCACCAAGCTGCCCCCCAGAGCCAGTACTCGGCGGGATCCCCAGCGGGGGATGACAAACCCTGTGATGGGCATGAGGGTAGCGTAAAACACGAGGGCAACGGTGTAGGGCAGCAGGCTCTCACTGGCCCCGATCCCCAGCTCTGTTTCCAGAGGCTTGCGGAAAATGCTCCAGGAATAGACGGTTCCCAGGCAAAGAAGAACCAGGAGCCCCAGGAGGATAAAAAGCCATCTCCCTCCATAGGCTGGTTGTCTATACAAAGTAATGGGGGATCCAACCCTTTTCATGGGTATTTGGAGCTTGTTAGCTTGTGGGGGCGTGGGGTAGCTAAGCCCCGCACTGTAACCGTAGCATCAGTGTCGGGATACAGATACCCCCACATGGTGTATGATGGGAGTAGTTGTACAAAACGGCGTTGCCGGAATCTGGTACAACTACGCGGTAGGGCATTCCGTGTCTGCGCGTGGAGGGTTCTTGCGAAGGCTCCCCGATGAAGCGCGAAGCCCACG
Organism: Thermostichus sp. MS-CIW-25; assembly: GCF_054060015.1. NCBI lineage: Bacteria > Bacillati > Cyanobacteriota > Cyanophyceae > Thermostichales > Thermostichaceae > Thermostichus > Thermostichus sp. MS-CIW-25. Next base: position 169,005 of record NZ_JBSSCS010000001.1, on the reverse strand, counting down.
CTGTACCTGTAGGGTCAGCGATGGGAGTATGTCACAGCTGAGTTCAACCCATTCTCTCAGCCCTTTCGAGGATGAGCCGATAGGAATAGAATTGCTTGAATTGTTCAGCCAACCGTTGGCTAGAGGCGTTTGGCCTCTACCGTCTTGGGCAGAGACAAAGGCTCCGGCAGCTCCGGGATGGACAATTCCCAACCGTTGCTCAAGGTGAAAATGGTTTCCCCGGCCTCTGAACGGGTGGCCACAACCGATTCTTCCAGATCTTTTTTGGGAACGTAGACCATCAAATGCCCGTAGGCACTTTCGTGCAGGATGACTTTCATAGCCCTTTCTCCACAAGTTCCAGCTCTTGGGCACGGCACCCCACCACCAAGCCTTTGGCCAAGCAGTGGACGGCATAGACGTAAAACCGTTGTAGAAAGGTGCCAATGGAAATCACGTAACCTTCGTCGCCCGGAACGGCCAAGATTTTCCCCACCGGCTGGCCGAAGAAGGTGCCATCGTTGCGGATGACCTTACGGATGCGAACTTTGTCGCCCAGCTCAAATTGGGGAGGGCGATCCAGCTCCAGTTCGTCGCTCATGGGGTACCTCCTGTGATTTCTGCCAGCACCTGACAAAGCTCTTGGCGGGTTAGGCTGCGGCCTACTTGGCGCGCCCGTCGAGACACGGCTGCCAAAATGGCCTGAGATTTGGAAGTTTCCTTTCCGGACAAGCGGTTAGACAACATCGGGATGGCTCTCCTCTGGGATGGGTTCTGGAGTGTGTTGCGCCCATTGCGTCAGCGTTGCGCGGCAATAACGGGCCAGTTCCGCCGGTGGGATCGGATGCTTGCAGTGGGTGACGTGCTGCCGCACCTGTTCCAGGAGCTTTTCCAGTTGGCCAGGTGGGATCTGCTCGACAGGGATCCCCTGTTCCTTGAGGATCTGGAGCAGCAAATGCCTGCCGGAGTGTTTGCCCAACACCAGCCGCCGCTGGCTGCCTACCGCCTCTGGCGGGAAAGGCTCATAGGTCTGGGGATCCCGCAGCACTCCCGCCGCATGAATGCCCGACTCGTGGGCAAAGGCGTTGTCACCGACGATGGCCTTCCAGGGAGGTAGGGGAGCACCGCTGGCCCGCGCCACCTGTTGAGACAGCTCCCGCAGACGGCGGGTATCCACCCCAACATCGATCCCCAAGGTGCAGCGCAAAGCCATCACCACCTCTTCCAGGGGGGCGTTGCCGGCCCGTTCCCCCAAGCCGTTGACGGTGGTGTTCACCGACTGAGCGCCGGCGCGGATCCCGGCCAAGGCATTGGCAGTGGCCATGCCCAGGTCGTCGTGGGTATGCATCTCCACAGGGATATCGATGGCCCGCACCAGACGGCGAATCTGCTTGTAGGTGCTAAAGGGATCCAAAATGCCCACCGTATCGCAGTAGCGGAAGCGCCGACAGCCCCAGCTCTGGGCCATTTGGGCCAACTCGATCACCTGCTCCAGGGGGGTGCGGCTGGCATCTTCTGCCCCCACCGAGACCCACAGCCCTTGCTCCAAGGCCATCTCCACGCATTGGCGCAACTGTCGCAGCAGCCGAGGGCGATCCCCTTGGAACTTGGCAGCGATTTGCCGATCCGAGACCGGCACGGAGATGTGGATCCGCTTGAGGCCGCAACGAATAGAGGCGAGGATATCGCTGGGCACAGCCCGGTTCCACCCCAGCAGGTGGGCCCGCAGCCCCAGGCTGAGCATGGCGCGAATGGCTTCCGTTTCCACAGCGCCCATGGCCGGGATCCCCACCTCGATCTCGGGCACGCCAATGGCATCCAAGAGGGCAGCAATGGAGATTTTCTCGGGGATTTGGAAGGCTACCCCTGCCGCTTGCTCCCCATCGCGTAGGGTGGTGTCGTTGATGGTAACAGAGGAATTCATGGGATCCATCCTCCAAGACCTACGGCCTGACAAGGCAACCGGCTGGCCGTCGATGGTGCTTCGCACCGCTGGCGCGACCCTGGGTGCGTCAGGGCAATACCGTCCAGGATAGGAAGCTCAACCGAAGTTCTGGCAGAATTCATCAGATTTCTGTAAGGCTTGGCTGTTCCTCCTGGCGGTTTTGGAGCAGGGGATCCTTGACAAAGTCCGACAAAGTCCGGCCTTTGGGATCCCGCTGCTCTGGCCATCAACGAATTAAGTCGAAGGAGATGTCGGTTTTGCCGGGGATGATGCTGCGCCGATCGGCCTCATCCAGAAGGGTGTTGACCAGCCAGTTAAGGAGGTTGAGCGCCCCCACATAGCCATAGGTGGGATAGCGGTGCAGATGGTGGCGGTCGAAGATGGGGTAGCCGATGCGCACCAAAGGCGTGCCCGTATCCCGCCATAGGTATTTGCCGTAGGAATTGCCGATCAGCAGATCCACCGGCTCGGTGAACATCAGAGAGCGCAGATGCCAGAGATCCTTGCCCCCCCAGACGGTTGCCCCCTGTCCATAGGGACTGGAGGCCAGCAGTGCCCGCGCCTCGGCTTCGAACTCCTCGTTGCTGTTGGTCACCACCACATGGATCGGCTCCGCTCCCAGCTCCAGCAACAGGCTGAGCAAGCCCATCACCAGATCCGGATCCCCGTACAGGGCCACCCGCTTGCCGTGGATCCAGGCTTGGGAGTCGGTGAAAGCATCCACCGCCCGGCCCCGCTCGATCTCCAGCTCGGGGGGAATGGGCTTGCCGGTTAGCTGAGATAGCTGCATCAAAAACTCATCCGTGCCCCGAATGCCCACTGGCCGCACCGTCAGGGTGGGCCGACCCGAGGCCTCTGCTAGAAACTCCAGGGTCTTGGGTGTGGTGTAGCGCTGGAAGGAAAAAGTGGCCTCGGCGTTCAAGCATTGGGCGGCCACCTCCAGAGGGGTTCCGCCGGGATACATGTGGAAAGTGCCGTCGTTGGGCGAATCCAAATAGTCGGAGTTGTCCGCCAGCAAAGTCAGCGGGATCCCAAATAAGCCGAAGATGCGCTTGATCTCCCGCAAGTTGCCCACGTAGGTATCGAAGCCAGGGATGACGTTGATGTGGCCATTGCTGCCTGTGCGGCCCACCGGCTCGGTGAGGGTGCTGAGAATGGCCTTGAGCATGTTGTCATAGCCGGTGATGTGGGATCCCACAAAGCTTGGCGTGTGGGCATAGGGCACCGGGAAGTTGTGGGGAATAACTCCCTCATTTCTGGCCGTGGTGATGAAGGCTCCCAGGTCATCCCCGATCACCTCCGCCATGCAGGTGGTGCACACGGCGATCATCTTGGGTTTGTAGAGGGTGTAAGCGTTTTCCAGTCCCTCGATTAGGTTTTTGAGGCCGCCAAACACCGCCGCATCTTCCGTCATCGAGGTGGAGACCGCCGAAAAGGGCTCCTTAAAGTGGCGGGTGAGATGGGTGCGAAAATAGGCCACACACCCCTGGGATCCATGGACAAAGGGCAGAGTTCCCTCGAAGCCGACAGCGGCGAAGATGGCCCCTAAGGGCTGGCAAGCCTTGGCAGGGTTTATCGTCAAAGCTTCCCGCTGAAAGTTTTTCTCCCGGTATTCCCAAGATTTTGTCCATTCGGCCACCCGGGCCACTTCTTCCGGGGAAGGGAGATCTTCAAAGGTTTGTTTGCACTGCAGAAGCGCCTGATACTCCGGATCTTGAAACAGGCGGGCATGATCTTTGATGTCTTGGATATCTTGCGGCATGGTCGGTCTCCTAATGAGGGGCAGGGGAAGGAAGGGCCGTTCGCGTTTGGGATCCCGGCGGCAAGCTAGGATTTCCAGGGGGCTTTGACCAGATCCCAGGTGGGGCTATTCAAAGCCAAATCCATATCGCGAGCGAACACGGCAAAGCCGTCGTAGCCGTGGTAGGGGCCGGAGTAGTCCCAAGAGTGCATCTGGCGGAAGGGCAAAGCCATCTTTTGAAAGACGTACTTCTCCTTGATGCCGGAGGCGATGAGATCTGGCTTCAACCTCTTGGCAAATTCTTCAAACTCGTAGCCGGACACGTCATCGTAGATGAGGGTGCCATCGTCGATGTACTGGGTGGTGCGCTTGTAGTCGTCGCCGTGGCCGAATTCGTAGCCGGTGGCAATCACCTCCATGCCCAGCTCCCGGAAGGCCGGGATGACGTGGCGGGGCCGCAGTCCGCCCACCATCAGCATCACCCGCTTGCCCTCGAGGCGGGGACGATACTTGGCAATGATGGCCTCGCTCTGGGGCTTGTACTTGGCGATCACCTGCTCTGCCTTGGCCTGGATGGTCTCGTCAAACCGCTGGGCGATGGCCCGCAGGGATTTGGCAATTTGGGTGGGGCCAAAGAAGTTGAACTCCAGCCAGGGGATCCCGTAGGCTTCCTCCATGTGGCGGCAGATGTAGTTCATGGAGCGGTAGCAGTGGATGAGATTCAGCTTCACCCGAGGGGCAAGCAGCATCTCGTTCCAGGTGCCATCGCCGGAAAACTGGGTCACTACCCGCAGGCCCATCTCCTCCAGCAAAATCCGGGAAGACCAAGCGTCGCCGCCGATGTTGTAGTCCCCAATCAGGGCCACATCGTAGGGGCCGGGCTCAAAGTTGAGGGATCCCTCCTTCGCTTTCTTGTCAGCAATGGGCAAAACCCAGTCCCGCACCGTATCGTTGGCGATGTGGTGGCCCAGGGACTGGGAGACCCCCCGAAAGCCTTCGCAGCGCACCGGTACCACCGGCTTGCCAATTTCTTTGGAAACTCTCTTGGCCACTGCCTCGATGTCATCCCCGATCAAGCCGACGGGGCATTCGGACTGGATGGTAATGCCTTTGGCCAAGGGGAAGAGTTCGCTGGCTTCCACCAAGAGTTTGGCCAGTTTTTTGTCCCCCCCGAACACCACATCTCGCTCCTGAAAATCGGAGGTGAACTGCATGGTAACGAAGGTATCTACCCCGGTTGTGCCGACGTAGTAATTGCGCCTTCCCGACCAGGAGTAGTAGCCGCAGCCCACGGGGCCATGGCTGAGGTGGATCATGTCTTTGACCGGCCCCCACACCACCCCCTTGGAACCGGCATAGGCACAGCCGCGAGTGGTCATGACGCCGGGGATCGACTTGATGTTGGACTTTACTCCGCAATCCGTTTTGCCCTTGTCGTAGACGTTGAGGTGTTTGGCTCGCTTTTGCTTGGCCTTTTCCGGATAGGTTTCCAGAACTTCTGCAATAACTTTTCGGTTTTCCTCTTTGATGGCGCTTTTTGGAGTAGTCATGGGAAGAGCCTCATCTACTGGATTTTTTTGAGAAAGAAACTAGGGGGAACCGAGGGCCGAGGGAGGAAGGGATCCACCCCCAGCCCATCTTTAAGTTCACACTGGGGCCAACTCTTTTTCGGTTTTGCCGATGAGGTGGGCGATTTTCTGGTCGTCGTCCAAAACGCCGAACTCTATCAACAACTGTTCCAGCTCATCCATAGAGATGGGGGTGGGGATCCTCAGATCCGTGTTGTTGATGATCTTTTTGGCCAAGGCCCGATACTCGTCAGCTTGGTTGCAGTCGGGGGAGTACTCGATCACCGTCATGCGGCGCAATTCTGCGTGCTGAACCACATTGTCGCGGGGGATGAAATGCAGCATTTTGGTGTTGAGCTTTTCGGCCAGAGCTTCGATCAGCTCGATCTCGCGATCCACTTTGCGGCTGTTGCAGATCAAGCCACCCAAGCGCACGCCGCCAGAGTAGGCGTATTTCAGCACGCCGCGGGCGATGTTGTTGGCCGCATACATGGCCATCATTTCGCCAGAGCAAACAATGTAGATCTCTTGGGCCTTGCCCTCCCGAATGGGCATGGCAAAACCGCCGCAGACCACGTCCCCCAGCACGTCGTAGCAGACAAAGTCCAGATCCTCGTAGGCACCGTTTTCTTCCAAGAAATTGATGGCGGTGATGATGCCTCGTCCGGCACAGCCAACACCAGGCTCGGGGCCACCAGACTCCACACAGCGCACCCCTCGGTAGCCGGTGAGCACCACCTCTTCCAGCTCCACGTCTTCTACGGATCCCCGCTCAGCCGCCAGGTGAAGGACGGTGGTCTGGGCTTTGCAGTGCAACATGAGGCGGGTGGAATCGGCTTTCGGGTCGCAGCCGACGATCATGATCCGCTGCCCCAATTCGGCCATACCGGCAACGGTATTCTGACAGGTGGTGGATTTGCCGATACCGCCTTTGCCGTAGAATGCAATTTGTCTCATGGTTCAGTTCTCCTAATGAAGACTTGAGGAAAAACTTGAGGGCGACTTAAGGGTTAGAAATCTCTTGCCAATGGGCGCAACTGGTCGCATTAGCGAGACGGGATCCTTACTGCAAAGGATTTCAGCTCGCGGGAAGACAGCCTTGGATCCCTTGGAATCCAAAAGCAAACCGGTCGAGCGGTGGGGCCCTCCCGAATGGATGCAGGAGATGGGGGAAGCGACGGGGGGTGAGAGTAGGGCAGATCATAGGGCTCTCAGGCTTATCGAGAATGGGCAACTAGAGGGCATGCACGGTTAACGTGGGCCACACCTGTTCTTGCAGGCGGGTTTCGATGAGCAACCGCAGCGTGTTTTGCTGGCTGGGGCAGGCGGCGCAGGATCCCTTGAGGCGCACCCACACCTGATCCCCTTCCAGGTCGTACAGCTCCACATCGCCGCCATCGGCCAACAGCAGCGGGCGAACTTCCTCCTCCAGGACGGCCTGAATGCGGGCGATCTTTTGCAAGGTGGTGAGGGGAGAGGGAGCAGCGGGAGAGGGCTCTGTCTGGTTTTGGGAGTTCCCTTTTGAATTTCTTGAATCTTCTGAAGGGGTTGCGTCAGTCTCGGCCAGAACAGCGGCGATCAGGTCTTCAATCTGGGCCAGGCAGGAACCACAACCGCCGCCCGCTTTGCTGTAGGCTGTTACTTCCTCAACGGAGGTGAGGCGGTTTTCCCGGATCAAGCGGCGGATCTTCTGCTCGCTGACGCCAAAGCAGGAGCAGACCAAGGCGCTGTCATCATCCGTATGGTCAGGTAGGGGAAGGCCGCGATAGCTGTAGATGGCTGCCTCCAGAGCCTCTTGCCCCATCACCGAGCAGTGCATCTTGGCGGGGGGCAAGCCGCCCAGGTAATCGGCGATCTGGCGGTTGTCGATCTGCAGGGCTTCATCCAGAGTGAGGCCGGTGATCAGCTCCGTCAGGGCCGAGGAAGAGGCAATGGCGCTGGTGCAGCCGAAGGTTTGGAAGCTGGCAGCCAAGATGCGCTCGCTGGCCTCGTCCACCTTTAAGTAGAGCCGCAGGGCATCGCCACAGGTGATGCTGCCCACTTCTCCCACCACCACCCGAACACCAGGCTCGGAGCTGGGATCCATTGCCCCTTGGTTTTTGGGGTGGTAGAAGAGTTCCAAAACTTTTTCGCTGTAGTCCCACATGGCTGGATCCTGAGTTGAGGATGCGAACGGTCGAGCGAAGATGAGTTTGAGCCGGGCGGTCAGCGGTGAGCCAGTTCCCGCTCCTGCTGTTGCAGCCAGTCTTCCGCCTCGTGGCTGAAGGGGGAGATGGCCCGCAAATGCTCGATGATCCCCGGCAAAACCTCCAGCACCCGCTCCACCTCTGCCGGCTGGGTAAAGCGAGAGAGGCTGAAGCGGATTGAGCCGTGCAAAACGGTGTAGGGCAGGCCCATGGCCCGCAGCACATGGGAGGGCTCCAGGGATCCGGAAGTGCAGGCGGAGCCGGAGGAGGCGCAGATGCCGTATTTGTTCAGCCAGAAGAGGATCGCTTCCCCTTCCACGAACTTGAAGCCCAAGTTGGTGGTGTTGGGCAGCCGCTGAGTGGGGTGGCCGTTAACCTGGACATCCGGGATCCGCTGCAGCAAGCCCTGCTCCAGGCGATCCCGCAGCAGCCGCTCATGGGGATCCCCGAGGTGGGCTTGGGCCAGCTCAGCCGCTTTGCCCAGGGCGATGATGCCCGGCACATTTTCCGTCCCGGCGCGGCGGCCTCGCTCCTGATGCCCTCCCAGCAGCAACGGACGGAAGCGCAAGCCCCGCCGCACATAGAGAGCGCCGATCCCCTTGGGGGCATGCAGCTTGTGCCCGGAAAGGGTGAGGAGATCCACCGGCAGGCGCTGCAGATCGAGAGGGATCTTGCCCACCGCCTGTACTGCGTCCACATGGACAACAGCCCCATAGCTGCGAGCCAGGGATCCCACCGCCTCGATGGGGAAAAGCACGCCCGTCTCGTTGTTGGCGGCCATGCAGCTCACCAGGGCAGTATCGCCGGTCAGGGCTGCTTCCAACTCCAGCAAGTCCAGGCAGCCTTGCTCATCCACCGAGAGGTAGGTGACGCGGTAGCCTTGTTTTTCCAGGTGCTTGCAGACATTCAGCACTGAAGCATGCTCCACCTGCGTGGTGATGAGGTGGCGCTTCTGGGGTTGGGCTGCCAAGGCTGCATAAATGGCCGTGGTGTTGCCTTCGGTGCCGCCACTGGTGAAGACGATCTCCGTCGGGTCGGCTCCCAGAAGGGCTGCCACCTGTTCGCGGGCTTGGTTGAGGGCACGCCCCACCTGGCCGCCAAAACTGTGCATCGAGGAGGGGTTGCCGTAGAAGGTCTGCAAATAGGGCAGCATCGCCTCCAGAACCAGGGGATCCACAGCGGTGGTGGCGTTGTTGTCCAGGTAGATCACAGGGTTCATACAGGCTCCGGTACAAGATAGGGGTTGGGCAAAGTTAAACGGCTTGCGGAGCGTGAGAATGGCACTGCTTTGGGCAAATGCGGGCGCAAGCCTGACAGCCGATGCAGAGGGCAGCGTTGAGGATGATCATCACCTTACGCTCGCTTTCCTCTTCCTCTTCGTTGTCGACAAACTCGCCGTCTTCGTTGAGGGCTCTGAGGGCAAACACACCACGGCCACAGACTTTGAGGCAACGGCTACAGCCGAGGCAGCGGGTGATATCCAGGCTTTCGATAAACTGTGGGATCCAGGGCAGTCCGCCTTTGGTGAGAGCAGTTGCAGTAGCCATAGCCAAGCTCCAAAGCGAGATTTTTAGGATCGGGGAGATTTGCTGTCCAGGGCCTGGTTGACCAACCAGGTGCGGTAAAACTTGAGGGCCACCGTTTCGATGAGGTCGTAGTCTTCCACCACTTCGATGCCGGCCTCGCGAATACGCTTCATGGGGCAATCGCCGATCTTGGAGACCAGCACGGCTCGGCAATCCCTGATGAGATCCAGGATTTGCTCTAGGTTGTTGTCCTCCCCGGATCCCCCGTGGCAGTACTGCGGGATCTTGCGGTGGCCGACAAACTGCGCCCCACGGGCGTTGACCTCGTAGATCAAAAACTCCCGCGCATGGCCGAAGTGGCGATTGACCAAGCCACCGCCTTTGCTGGCCACGGCCACCAGGATGGAGGGGCTGTCGGGAGGCAGGTCGGCTGTCCAGTGGGTCGGGGCTGCCTGCTGCTGAGCTTGCAGTTGGGCAATGCTTGCCTGTACCTGGCGGCGTTTTTCGGGGTCGTACTCGGGGGTCATCTGCATAAAGCGCTCCTTGGTGAACTCTTGGCTGCGGTCTTCCCCCAGAAGGCCCACCGCGTCCGCCCGACACTGGCGACAGTGGCGCATCATCCGCATGTTGCCGGAGCACCGATCTTGCAGGGCTTTCAACTCCTGAGGGGTGGGGCCCCGCTGGCCGATAAGGCCGAAGTAGGTGCCGTGTTCAGGCGCCGAGATCAGGGGCATGATGTTGTGCAAGAAAGCCCCTTTCTCCTGGATCACCCGGTTCACTTCCAAGAGGTGGGTGTCGTTGATGCCGGGAATGAGAACGGAGTTGACTTTGCAGAGGATGTCTGCCTCCCGCAGCAGATCCAGGCTTTCCATCTGCCGTTCGTGCAGGATGCGGGCTGCCTCCACCCCTCGAATGCGCTTGCGCCGCCAGCGGATCCAGGGGTAGATCTTGGCTCCGATCTCTGGATCCACCATGTTGATGGTCAGGGTGACGTGGTCGATGTTCAGCCGTTTGATCTCGTCGATGTAGTCCGGCAACATCAGGCCGTTGGTGGAAAGGCAAAGCTTGAGATCCGGGGCTTTCTCGGCGATGCGGGCAAAGGTTTCGAAGGTTTGCTTGGGGTTGGCCAAGGGATCCCCAGGCCCAGCAATGCCCACCACCGTCAGTTGCGGGATCTTGCCGGCAATCACCAGCACTTTGTGGGCGGCTTCCGCCGGGGTCAGCAGCTCGCTGACCACACCGGGCCGGCTCTCGTTGGCACAGTCGAACTTGCGGTTGCAGTAGTTGCACTGGATGTTGCAGGCGGGGGCTACCGCCACGTGCATGCGGGCGTAGTGATGGTGAGCCGCTTCGCTGTAGCAGGGATGGGTGGCGATGCGCTGCTGCAGATGAGGGGGGAGGGCCTGGCGGGGGCTGCTGCTGCAAGCGCAGGCCGATGGGGAAGGGGATCCCTGGCGGGGCGGAGTTGAAAGGGGCGGCATAGTGGGGTCAACCAGGGGATAGAACGTTACTGGCGGTTATATCAACCGCCCTCTGCCCGCTCCGTTGCACTCAGCCCGGTAGAACTGATCGAGTTTATTGGCTTTGTACTCAAGACCTGCAAAGCCTGATGGCAGGCCAAATCCAACTTTTTTTAGGGGTCAAGGGTCTGGTTTTTCAAGGCCGGGGATGCCGTATTTTGACCCAAAGGGGCGGGGGATCCGGCTGTGGGGAGGATCCCCGGAATCCCTGATTCGACAAGGGCTTGGGGCAATGCTTAAGAAATACTAAAAATCTGCTCAGATGCACTCAAGCGCCGCAGCCTCGGCTGCGTTTTGCATCAATTGCTACGATTTAATATCGTATCAGCCCAAAAGTGTATTGAAAATAGCCGTTTGAGTTTGAGGAAAGATCCCCCTGGGGCAAAGTCCTCGCCAAGGAAGTGAAGACTATTGCGGCGGCAGGCCGTCGGACTTTCTTGTTGTGACAGGGGGGATGTACTCGCTCAAATACCCATACCCTTCCCCAAAAATACCGGATCCCTGCGGGCAAAAGACTCAACCCCCTGCCCTCAGAAAAACTTTTTTTGCCCTCTGGGCCAAGCTTCCAGGGTTTGAGTACATCGGCAATAACTCAATCAATCCTGATCGCCCGCTGCCAAGCCTGAGCCCCTGCAGCCGCTTGCTATAAGCGGGGGATATAAGCGGGGGAACAGAAACCCAACGGTTCTGCCCTCTGCTGAGACTCCCTCCTGCTTCCCAACCGGTGAGCTTATGTCCCCCCTTGTTTCTCCCCCACCGAAAACGGCTGAAGTGCTGCAGGTGCCCCGTTGCGATCGCTGGCGGATTCTCTACCGTCTGCAGGAGCTGGATTTGACCTGTGGCTGTACCCCGACCGGCCAACTGTGGGTGATGATTCGCACCCCCACCGAAGCCCTCCTCGTCCACAGTGTGCTCCGCCTTTTCGCCCTTGACCGCTCTGGCTGGCTGAATTGGTTGGATCGCTGCTGGTCTCTCCAAACCTGGGATCCCCCTGAGAGATCTGCAGGAGGGGATGACCACCCCTGAACCTCTGCCGTTTGCCTCCTTGCTTCTCCTGTTCACCTCGTTTTGGTAGCGCCAATGAGCACTCCATCCCCCTCGACTCGCTCCTTCCAACAAGTCCGAGACAACCCCGTTCACCTGGGACGGGAGATCACGGTTCCCATCTGCGAGGGCCTCAACCTAGTTTGGGCCAGTCTTCAGGGGCTGTATTTGCAGTATCTGAAGCACCATCTGGTTGTGGAAGGAGCAGAGTTCTACTCAATTCACCAATTTTTCAACGAAAGTCTACAGGAAGTTCAGAACCACGCCCATGAGGTGGGGGAGCGCCTGAACGGCCTGGGTGGGATCCCGGCCTCCAGCTTTGCCAAGCTGGCGGAGCTGTGCTGCTTCAGCCCGGAAGGGGACGATGCATTGGCCGTGCGGCCCATGCTGGAAGCGGATTTGCGGGCCGAGCAAAGCCTGATCGATCTGCTGCGTCGCCAGGCGGCTCTGGCGGAAAGTGTTGGGGATCGCGCCACCCGTCACCTCTACGAGCAGATTTTGCTGCGGACCGAAGAACGGGCCTTTCACCTGGCCCACTTTCTGGCTGCCGACAGCTTGGTTTTGGGCTTGTCCCCATCCTAGCTTGCCCATCTACGCCCACCCCTCGTTTTGGGAGACTCTGCCATGCTTACCCCCGATCGGGCGCCGCTGCTCCAGTTTTTGCAAGTCGAGCTTGGGATCCCGGAATCCGCCCTCACCTTCGCCCTGAAACGGCATGGGTGTGAACAGGGCCCCCTGCCGATGATCCTCTGGCATTACGGGCTGATTTCCTTGGAGCAACTGGAGCAGATTTTTGAATGGTGTGCTCCCCCTCCTCTTGTTACCAATTCTACCCATTCGGAGGTTTAAGCCATGACTTATCCCTACCCTTCTCTTCCCTTTCCCAGAGTCGGCAACCCTTTGGGATGGCTCGGCCTGGTTTTGAACTCAATTTTCAGATCCGCCCTGAAGTGGCCGCGCCGCTGGCTCAACAGCATTGAAATTCGGGGATCCCGGCAGGCGCGTTGGATTTGTCGTTTGATCCCGGCTTCCTGTCCCTTTGAGCGGGATATCCGACTGGGATCCCGCACCGTTCACATTCCGGCCCTCTGTCGCATCAACCCCCTCTACGAGGAGATCATCGCCCTGCGGCTGCGGGCGGCGGCTTATCTGGCCGAAGCTGCGGCTCAACCCCAGCCCCCCTCTTCTCAGGAGATCCCATCATGCCCTTGATCAGCCGGACTAAAGTGGCGGAGCTGCTCAACGAGACCGCCTGCGAGCACAACCACAAGAAAGACGGCAAAGGCAAAAACAAAGTCTGTGCCGAGCAAGCCAAGCCAGGAGGAGCGCAGGGAGGCTGTGCCTTTGACGGGGCTTCGATTGCCCTGGTGCCGATCGCCGATGCCGCCCATCTAGTACATGGGCCAATCGCCTGCAGCGGCAACTCTTGGGGGACGCGGGGCAGCCTCTCTTCTGGCCCCCAGCTTTATCGGGTGGGCTTCACCACCGATCTGAGCGAGAACGAGATCATCTTCGGGGGGGAGGAAAAGCTGTTCCAGGCCATCCTTGACTTGCAGGCCAAATACCAGCCTGCCGCCATTTTTGTCTATCTCACTTGTGTAACTGCCCTCATTGGCGACGATGTGGAGGCCGTGTGTCAGCGGGCCAGCCGCCAGCTTGGGATCCCGGTCATTCCGGTGAATGCGCCCGGCTTTGTGGGCAGCAAAAACCTAGGCAACCGTCTGGCCGGAGAAGCCCTGCTGGACTATGTGATCGGCACCGCCTCCCCGGAGTACACCACTCCCCGCGACATTAACCTCATCGGCGAGTACAACATTGCCGGCGAGCTGTGGGATGTCTTGCCTCTGTTTGACGAGCTGGGGATCCGCATCTTGGCCAAGATCACCGGCGATGGCCGCTACCACGAGATCTGTACCGCCCACCGGGCCAAGCTAAACGTTCTCATCTGCGCTAAAGCCTTGCTCAATGTGGGCCGCAAGATGCAGGAGCGCTATGGGATCCCCTACATTGAGGCTTCCTTTTACGGGCTGCAGGAGATGAACCACTGCCTACGGGCCATTGCCCAAGGGCTGAAGGATCCCGAACTGCAGGAGCGTACCGAGGCCCTCATCGAGCGGGAAACTCGCGCCACCGAGGCGGCTTTGGCCCCCTACCGGCAGCGGCTGGCGGGCAAACGAGTTGTCCTTTATACCGGCGGGGTGAAAAGTTGGTCGATCATCTCCGCCGCTCGAGATCTGGGGATGCAGGTAACGGCCACCAGCACCCGCAAAAGCACCGAAGAAGACAAAGCCCGCATCCGCGAGCTGCTTGGCCAGGATGGCATTCTCTTGGACAAGGGCAGCCCGCAAGAGCTGCTCAAGGTGGTGGAGCGCACGAAAGCGGACTTGCTCATCGCCGGCGGACGCAACCAGTACACCGCCCTCAAGGCCCGCATCCCCTTTCTGGACATCAACCAGGAGCGGCACCATGCCTATGCCGGCTATCGCGGCCTGGTGAACTTGGCGCGGGAGATCGATGCCGCCCTCCACAGTCCCATTTGGGAGCAGTTGCGACGGCCTGCCCCCTGGGAGACCTCAGCAGCAAAGGAGGTGGGAGGATGGCCCAGTTGATTCAAGAACGCAAGCCCCTCAGCGTCAACCCCCTCAAACTCAGCGCTCCGCTGGGGGCGGCCCTGGCCTTTCTGGGGATCAAGGGCTGTCTGCCGCTCTTCCACGGTTCCCAAGGCTGTACGGCCTTTGCCAAAGCGCTGCTGGTACGTCATTTCCGCGAGGCCATTCCCATGTCCACCACTGCCATGTCCGAAGTGGACACCATCTTGGGAGGCGAGGAGAATGTCGAAGCTGCCATCCTCACCTTGGTGGAGAAGGCCCAGCCGGAGCTGATTGGTCTTCTGACCACCGGCCTCACGGAAACCCGCGGGGACGATATGCCGCGCATCCTGCGGGAGCTGCGCCGACGCCAGCCGCAATTGCAGGATCTGCCCATCGTCTTGGCCTCCACGCCTGACTTTAAGGGATCCCTGCAAGACGGCTATGCCATCGCCGTCAACAGCTTGGTCAGCACCCTGCCGGAATCGCCGTCGGGATCCGTCCGCCCTGCCCAGGTAACGGTGCTGTGCGGGCCTGCCCTCACCCCTGCCGACGCCCAGGAGATCAAAGAAATGGCGGAGGCTTTTGGCCTAGAGCCGATCCTGGTGCCGGATCCCGCGGGTTCCCTGGACGGACACTTGGGCATCGGCTTTAGGGCGACCCCAGACGGCGGCACCACCCTTGAGCAATTGCGCCAGCTCGGGCGATCCGGCCTCACCATAGCTGTCGGCGAGAGCATGCGCCCTGCCGCTCAGATCCTGGCCCAGCGCTTTGGCACCCCCTATCGGGTTTTCCCCCACCTGACCGGTCTCAAGGCTGTGGATCCCTTTTTGGCAACCTTGGCCGATCACAGCCAGCAGCCGGTGCCCTCTCGCTACCGCCGCCAGCGCAGCCAAGTCCAGGATGCCCTCCTGGATTGCCACTTTTTCTTCGGCAACCAGCGGATTGCCTTGGCCCTAGAAGCCGATCTGCTCTGGGGGTGGGTGGACTGGCTGCTGGATATGGGCTGTCAGATCCAGGCGGCCATCAGTCCCACACCGGATCCCCACTTGACCACCCTTCCCATTGAGGCAGTGCGGGTGGGAGATCTGGGGGATCTGGAGGAGCTAGCACCCGGGGCTGACCTGCTGGTGGGCAACTCCCACGTGGCGCGCCTGGGCAAGCGGCTGGGGATCCCAGTGCATCGAATGGGGATCCCTATCTTCGACCGGCTGGGGGCCAACCACATCTGTCAGGTGGGCTATCGCGGCACCCTATCCCAACTGTTTGCCGTCGGCAACCTGCTGATGGAGCAGGAGGAAGCCCGTCACCCCAGCCCACCCCAGGTTTCTAGGCAGGGATTCTAAGGGATCCAGAGCTTCGAAGGGCAGCCCAAGTGCCCCTAGCTCCCCCAAACCCTCAAGTTCACGTTTCTAAGGAGAACGCCTATGCAAGTGGCCTTTACAACCCGCGACGGCAAGCACGTCAATGCCCACTTTGGCTGGGCCAACCAGATCGACCTCTACGAAGTCACCCCCGAAGGCTACCGATTTTGTAAGACCCTCACCTTTGGGGGCAACTTGGAGGCAGATGGCAACGAGGACAAGCTGGTGCCCAAGCTGCAGGCTTTGGCCGATGTCACCCTCATCTACGTGGCTGCCATTGGCAGCAGTGCCGCCGCCCGCCTGATCAACCGCCGCATCACCCCCATCAAAGTGCAGTCGGAAGAAGAATCCATCGAGAGCTTGTTGCAGCGCCTGGTAACCACCCTGCACAATCCTCCCCCCTGGCTGCGCAAAGTGCTCTTGGCCGAGCGCGCCCGCAAAGCCGAAGCCCCAAATCCCTCTACTTCCCCTGCGGAGGTTTAGCCATGACGGTTACCCCTCTTTCCCCCTCGACCAGCCCCATCCTGCAGGAGATCGTCCGCCAGCTGCGGGCGGCGGATCCCTACGGCACCTACCGCACCTGGAGTGATGAGTTGCTGCTCAAGCCCTTTGTCGTCACCAAAGCCCAAAAACGCCAGATATCCCTCGAAGGGGAGGTGGATCCGGCAGTGCGGAGCCGCATCCTCATCTACTACCGCGCCATTGCCGCCCTGATCGAAAAGGAGACGGGCCTCCTGGCTCAGGTGGTGCTGGATCTCAACAGCGAAGGCTTTGGTTGGGTGCTGGTCTTCTCGGGGCGGCTGTTGTTGGTGGTCAACACCCTGCGAGACGCCCATCGCTTTGGCTTTGACTCCCTCGAACAGCTCAGCGAAAAAGCCACTGCCCTTATCGACAAAGGGATCCAACTGGCCCGAACCTACCCCGAGGTGGGCCGGCTGTAGCCGCCTGCCTCCCCTTTTGTCTGTGCAGCAATTTCTTTAGCCATCAGGAGTGCCTTGCCCATGTTGAATGAGAGTGACGTTGAGAATGTTGTGAACGGCCTGGATTTCGAGCCCTTTGAACACCTGTCTGCCGACCAGCTCCGCAGCGAGATCAAGCGCCTAAACAGCAAAGCAGGCCAACTGAAAATGGATCTGCACGATCTGGCCGAGGGGCTACCCGACGGGTTCGAGCGACTCCCCGACTTGGCAGCCCGCACCTATGCCCTGTTTGCCCGGCTGCACACCCTCAGACAACGCTTGAAAACCCTGGAGACCTGCCGATGAGTTGGAACCACAACCGCCGTTGGAAAGACTTCCAAGCCCTAGTCAATGCCGAGGATTATTTCGCTTTTTTCGAGCTCCCCTACGATCCGCGGGTGGTCAACGTGAATCGCCTGCATATCTTACGCAAATTCGCTCAGTATCTGGCTCCTCTGGAGCACTTCCAGGGCAGCGAAGAAGAATGGCTGGAGCAAGCCCGGCAAGCGCTGGAAAAAGCGTACCAAACCTTTCTCACCTCTACTCCGCAGCAGGAGAAGCTATTCCGAGTCTTTCAAGACTACGGTTGTCCAGATGCTGTCGGCGGCTGTGCCGGCTGCAGCTCTTTGGGAGAGCGGGGCGAATGCAGCCCTGGGATCCCTGCCTAAGCTCCCTTGTTTACCCCTCGTCAACTCTCTGGAGATCTCATCATGGCTACCTACACAGTTCACTTGGTTAACCCAAAACGACGGCTCGACACCTATATCTCAGTAGATGAAGATTCAACCATCCTAGAAGCGGCTGAGGATCAAGATGTGGACTTGCCCTCTTCCTGCCGCTCCGGTAGTTGTTCCTCTTGCGTGGCCAAAGTGGTAGAAGGAGAAGTCGATCAATCGGAGCAAACCTTTCTGGATGAGGAGCAAATAGCCAAAGGATTTGTGCTGCTCTGCGTGGCTAAACCTCGCTCCAATTGTACGATTCGCACTCACCAGGAAGCTTACTTGGTTTGATAGACCGCCGCTCTCCAGCTGCTTGCCGCTAGGCTTAAGCAGCCTTTTTTCTATTTTTTTCTAGAATTAGGGATCCCTATATGTTGGCACCGCCCACCGTCCCTAAGATCTCAATAACCATATCTCCTCTCCAACTCATGAAGGTTGGAGAAGAAGGTCGCATCTACCAACTGCGCGGATCCGAAGCTGCTTGCGCCCAATTGCAGCAAATGGGTCTCACTCCAGGTACCTATCTCCAGGTTATCCAATGTCACCCTGAGTGGATCCTACTCCTACCCAGTGGCCAACTTTCCCTTCCTGCTCATTTAGCTAAACCCATCTGGGTTTACATGGATCCCCGTTGCACCCTAGCGCCTCCCCAAGAACCGAATAAGAAAACAATCTTAAATTTGCCAAGAGCCTTCTAAAATGTAGTCTATTTACCCAATTTTTAACTTGCAATGAGAGACACTCAAGGTAAGGGAAGCTCATCTCTTCATAACCTATCTTGATTTGGGAGCAAAGCTATGAACACCTGTTTGTTGCACCTGGGCTCCATCCTTAAAGCTGCTGAAGAGCTTAGCCTTGTGGAAAAGCCATTTCCCAAGTTGCAACACATTCAACTCTGCACAGGGCTCAGCCCAGAAGAAATCGTGCGGGCGCTGGAGCTAGAACCCAATCCCTTGGGTTGGCATCTAGAGCCAAGCCACAACCTTGCCGATGAATCGACGTATTGGGTGGGCGGACGACCTTGTGTCGGCTTGGTTATTGAGCGTTTCGCCTGACACTTGTTGCAGTTCGGATCCCTAAAAGGCTCTCAAGGGGGGAGGAGTAGCCTGCAAAGCCATCTCAAAAGTTCACTGCAAACATTAGAAGTTAAGAGAAAACAAAGCTTTCCAGAAGGTTCACCCTAGACCAAATCTCCCTGGCCTGCCGGGGATCTTTTGAGGTATCGTTCAATCCAGTTCACGAATTGAGCTTAGGAAACAGACCTTAAACTAAGGTCTCTCGCCGGGCTGCCACGGCTTTGCGAGGAAGGTCTCCATGGCCGGGTTTAGGGTTGCGCAGATGCGATAGCAGGTGTGAACGAGGGAGAGCTACAGGGAAACGTTATGGAGTTTGAGGGCTATGGCTTATCAAATCTCAGGGGATTGTATCGGTTGCAACGCTTGTGTAGATAGCTGTCCTACAAAAGCTATCGTTGTCCAGGATGGGGAATACTGGATTAATCCTCTGTTGTGCAATGACTGCGAAGGTTTCTTCCCAGAACCTCAGTGCGTTAGCCTGTGTCCCGGTTCTGCCCCGCAGCCTTATGAAGCCATGAAAGGGCGCAACCGCACGGTCACGGCCCGCATTCGCAGCAGTCCACCTCTATTTTTGAACGGCCATAGCCAGGCTTTTGCTTCATCGATTGTGGTTTGGGAAGCCTGCAATTTCCTATCTCAATTTCAATCTCTCAATCTTCAGAAGCAGGGAGACAACCAGGTTTGCTATCAGAAATCTGTTGGCCACAACCAGGGATCCCTGACCCTAACTCTATGTTTGGACGGGATCCCACAAAGTGCTCCGATCGATGTGCGAACTGCCTGTTTGCATCTTATTTTTGCTGCCTATGCCGCCGGGTTGGATAGCCCCTGGAAGGAATCCTTTGTTTTCACCGACTCACAATTGGAGTCCTATTTGGGCTGGGATAAACGTAAAGATCTGAGCAAGATGACCCGTCTCCACCTGTTCATGACCTGGATAGAGCAGCTCTGTCGGATTCAAGTCTCCATCGATTGGCCGGATCAGGGGCGGGTGAAGGGGTTTTCGGTACCGGCTGGCCCTCTGTGGAGGCTGCTCAAGATGCATCGCCACTTTCAAAAAGATGAGCAGGGCTGCAACCATCTGGTGGGCCTGACTTGGGCGATTCAGCCCGGCGAATGGACACGGTACTTTCTCAATCGACAAGGGTGCCGCCAGGGGCAAGCCTTTTATCAGTACAGCAGCCTGCCCCTATCCCTGCTGCAGGCCGTGATGAGCCATTGGCAACACCATGAAGGAGCCATGCGCCTGCTGCTGTGGCTGTTGTTCAAAGTGAGGATGGGGCGGCAACAGCGTCTGACGGTGCCCACCCTGATGCGAGTGGCCTACGGGGAAGAGCGACTGCAGGAAGCTTATCTCAATCTCCAAGAACGCAAACGGCTGGTGCGCACCTTTGAAAGCGATCTGGAGGTTCTCAACCACTACGGCCTCAAGCCGGAGTTCGATCCCCTCACCTATCCTTCTTCCATTCAACCCCTGTGGGCTCGCCTGGAAGCTGTGCCCGAGGATGCGGACGAGGCATTGAACTTTTGGATTGAAGATGCCAACAACGGTGGCTTGCTGACGGCTGCCGGGCCGCGGGGCAAGTGGGGACTCTTGATGCAGGCTCGCATTCAACGATTTCATCTGCCCCCCGACTGGCATCGTCGAGTAGTTCAAGAAGCCAGATCCCCAACCCGAGAATCGGGATCTCGGCGGCAGCGTAGGGCAAAGTCTGCGCCTGTTGCAACAGACTCGGATCTCCCTGGCCCTCCCGAAAACCCAAAAGACTTCCCCTCAAGCAAAGCTTTGCGTGGAGCGGATATCTCGGCGGCACGCCAGCAAAAGGGAATCAGCCAGCGGGAATTGGCCCAGAGGCTGGGGCGCAGCCAGAGCTGGGTGCGGGATGTAGAGAATGGGCGGCTTCAGATCAGCCTAAACGATCGCCAGCGCCTTATCAAAGCCCTGTATTTGGATCCCAGGCAACAGCAAGTCTAGGCCAGTCACTCAATTTGATAATCCACCACTAATCCACGGCGATGACCACATCCGAGGCTTTGATGGCAGCATACGCTTCTTTCCCAACTGCTATACCCAACCGTTCGGCAGAGTGCTTAGAAATAATGGCTGTTATTTCTATGCCTGGTGCAACTTCCAGAACAATTTCGGCATTGACCATGCCCACCTGGAAGCTTTTTACAGTTCCTTTAAAAAAGTTGCGAGTGCTGATTTGCATGACTTCTCCTTTGTTGAACAAGCAGAGCAACAGGGGTGTTGACCGAACTGAACAAGAGAGGAGCTTGCCGGATGGTCATTCAACACCGGTTTCAATACTATCAGATGCTTATCGTTGCCTCTGGGGAGGAAGGGCTGCCAATAGTCTAGATTATGTATCTCAGAGATACAAACTGCAACCTCTAATGGTCAAAGTACCAAGCGATTGGTGGATTTTCCTGTTCTGAAAGTCGTCACGGGTCAAAGAAAAATGGCTATGAAACGAAGAACTGCAATGTTATTCCTGGGGATCCTGGCCGCTCTGGCTTTGAGGTGGGGGTCGGCTCCCGGCTTGGCGCAATCTCAGCCCATTTTGGTGGGGGCTGCGGTGAGCTTGCAACCGGCTTTAACGGAAATCGACCGGTTGTTCACCGCCCGCTATCCCGACATCAAGGTTGAGTACAACTTCGCCAATTCCGGCTCTCTCCAGCAACAGGTGGAGCAGGGGGCTCCTTTGGACGTAGTATTTTTCGCAGCCGCCTCTTTTATGGACGCCCTTGCCAAGCAAAACCTGCTGGTGGAGGGATCCCGGCGAGATCTTCTCAGCAACCGCATGGCTTTAATTGTGCCTGCCAATGCCAGAACCAAGGTTCAGAATTTTGCCGACTTGGTGGCGGAAGAGATCCGGGTTCTGTCCATTGGGGATCTGCAGGCCATGCCCGCCGGACGCTATGCCCAGGAAATTCTCACCGAGGCGGGGGTGTTTGAGACGCTGCGGCCCAAGATGGTGTTTGCCAGCACGGTGCGGGAAATTTTGACGGCGGTGGAGCAGGGCAATGCCGACGCCGGGATCCTGTTTACCTCGGATGCTCAGCTTTCGGATCGGGTGCGGGTAGTGGCTACGGCGGATCCCATTACGCCAATTATCTACCCGGTGGCATTGGTGCGCGATACTCCCGCCGGACAGTCTTACTTGGAGTTTTTAACCTCAGAAGAAGCAGCAGAGGTGTTTGTGAAGTACGGCTTTATCCGCCTGTGAGGGATCCCTCTGCAATGGCGCGGATGAGTTACTCCAAATGAGCGACTACGACCTATCCCCGCTTTGGATCTCCCTACGGATTGCCGGCTTGGCCACGGGCATCACCTTTGGGGTGGGGACGCTGGCGGCTTACGGGATGTTGCACTACCGAGGTCGCTGGCGCTCTCTCCTCGAGGCCCTCTTGTTGGCGCCGCTGGTGTTGCCGCCCACCATGGTGGGGTTCCTATTGTTGCTGCTATTTGGCCGGCGAACCCTTCTGGGACAACTTTTGGCCTCGCTGAACTTGTCGGTCATCTTCACCTGGTATGCCGGGGTGATCACGGCAGCGGTGGTGGCCCTGCCCCTGATGTACCGCACGGCCCTGGGAGCTTTCCAGCAGATCGACCCGACGCTGGTGGCGGCAGCCCGCACCCTGGGAGCAAGTAGGGCCAAGATTTTTACGCGGGTGCTGATCCCTTTGGCCTTACCAGGGATCCTGGCGGGGATTACCCTCAGTTTTGCCCGCGCTCTGGGGGAGTTCGGCGCCACCTTAATGCTGGCAGGCAATATCCCGGGCCGCACGCAAACCCTATCCATGGCCATCTTCTTTGCCGTTCAGGCGGGGGACATGCGGGGGGCAGCCATTAGCTCGGCCTTGGTCTTGATGTTGTCCTTGGGGGTGATGACGGCAGTTAACCTTTGGTTTCAGCGACGGCCCTGGCAGCGACCTCCCTCTCGTCCTCTACAGGTTCTCACCAGAAGGGATCCGGATTTCTCAACTCCGGCCCCTCGCCTCTGGGTAGACATCTACAAGAAGCTGCCCCAGTTTGAGCTTCAGGCACAACTGAGCTGCGATGGGCGACCCCTGGGCTTGCTGGGGGCCTCTGGATCCGGCAAAAGCCTGCTTTTGCGCTGCATTGCCGGAATTGAAACCCCGGATGGGGGGCGCATTTTGCTCAACGAGCGGGCCCTGTTCGACGCCGAACAGGGGATCCGGCTGCCCCCCGCTCAGCGACGGGTAGGGGTGATCTTCCAGAACTACGCTCTGTTTCCCCACCTCACCGTTGCCCAGAACATCGCTTTTGGGATCCCTGCGGGCTTGAGCGAAGCGGAAAAACAAGAGCGGATCCAGGCCCAGCTCCAGTTGGTCAAGCTGAAAGGCTGGGAAAACCGCTATCCCACGGAGCTCTCCGGAGGACAGCAGCAGCGGGTGGCCCTGGCGCGAGCCTTGGCTTCTGAGCCGGAGATCTTGCTGCTGGATGAGCCTTTTTCTGCTTTGGATGCCCACCTGCGCAGCCAACTGGAGCAGGAGATGGGGGAAATCCTAGCGGGCTACAAGGGAGTCACGCTTTTGGTAACCCACAACATTGAGGAAGCCTTCCGCCTCTGCGGGGATCTGGCTGTAATGGAGCAGGGGCGAATCATTGCCCAGGGGGACAAGCGTCAGCTATTTGAGGCTCCCCCCTGCCTTAGTGTGGCGCAACTGACGGGTTGCAAAAACATCTCGCGGGCCAAGCTCCTGGGCCCTCAACGGGTGCTGGCCTTGGATTGGGGCTGTGAGCTGCAGGTACAGGGATCCCCAGCCGGAGAATACATCGCCATCCGCGCCCACCACCTCACCTTCAGGCCCGACGGGAAGCTGCCCAACACGTTTCCGGCTTGGCTGGTGAAGGGGAGCGAGACCCCCCACCGACTGACTCTCTTCTTTAGGCTGGGCGGTCCTCCTGCCCACCGCCAGGACTATCACCTGCAAGCTGAGGTGTGGCGGGAGCGCTGGCGCGAGGTGGAGACTTGGGGATCCCCCTGGTGGCTACAGTTGGATCCCCGGCATCTGAGGGTGTTTTGAGTCTGGAGCCCAGGAGTCAGGTGGGCTCGCCCAAGCGGTAGCCCCGCGGGGTAATCAGCCGCTCCCCATGGCGAAAGGTCTGGGAGTTGCCGATAAAGACCAGGGTGAGCATGTCCACCTCCTCTGGATCCAGCTCCCCCAGGGTGGTAAGGCGGAGAGTTTCGCCAGGGCGGTAGAGGTTGCGGGCCAAAGCCACAGGGGTATGGGCGGGCCGGGCCTGCAAAAAGATCTGCAGAGCCTTGAGGAAGGGATCCACCCGCTGCCGCGAGCGGGGGTTGTAAAGGGCCACCACAAAGTCCGCCTGGGCAGCCGCCTGCAGGCGTTTTGCAATCACCGGCCAGGGGGTAAGCAGATCCGAGAGGGAAATGGCGCAGAAGTCGTGCATCAGCGGAGCCCCCAGCCGGGCAGCAGCCGCCTGGAAGGCAGAGATCCCCGGCAGCACCTCCAGAGAAGGGCGGATCCCATCCCAGCCAGAGCGGACCAAGCACTCCAGCACCAAGCCCGCCATGCCGTAAATGCCGGCATCCCCCGAAGAAATCACCGCCACCTTCAGCCCCTGCTGCGCCCAAGCGATGGCCTGTTTGGCTCGCTGCAGCTCTTGGGTAATGGGAGAGGCCTCCCGGATTTGGCCGGGGTGCAAAAGGGGATCCACCAGATCCAGATAAAGCTGGTAGCCAACAACCACATCGGCCTGAGTTAAAGCCATACGGGCAGCCAAAGTCAATTGACCCAGATCCCCAGGACCAGTGCCAATAAGCCACAGATGGCCGCTGCGAGGGGAATACTCCTGCGCCGCGCGGGCAATGGCCAGGGTACAGGCCCCTTCGGTTTCTGACGTGAAGACCTGCTTGGGGCAGAGGAGGGTTGCTCCCCCAAAGGGCTCTACCTTCTCCGCAACACAGGATAGCCTCTCAGGAACCTTGTCACCTCTTCCCCAAGTCTGACAAGTCTGAGCCGCCAAAAGAGCAGCCGCCTCGGCTACGGAGGGGGTGCCCACCGCCTGCCGCACCGCCTCCGAAGGGTGGGGCACTGGGATCCCAGCCAAGGCCTCTGCCGAGAAAAACTCAATGGGCCAGCCATAGGCTTGGGCCAGCTCCAGAAGACCTGGCTCGTCTTGCTTGAGCTCTAGGGTGGCCAGGCCGGCAATGGCCTCAAAAGCCAGCCCCTGGGCCTGCAACAGGCGGCGCAGGGATCCCTCTAGCCAAACGCGGGTAGTGCCCCGCTCGCAGCCCACCCCCACCCAGAGCACCCGCGGATGCCAGTGCACGGTTGGGATCCCCGTGGCAGGGGAGAGGTATTCCCCAATCCAAATGTGGGCCACAGGATGGGGAGGGGAGGCAGCCACCAGGGGATACTCTGCCGGCCAAGCCCGCCGCCAAAGTTGCGTGCCACAGGTTTGGTGAACGGCCACGGGCTCCCCACGAGCCAAGGCAGCGGCCACCTCATTCCAATCCCCTTGGCCCCGCCGCCAGCCATAGGGATCCCCCAGCAAATCCAAAGGCGGGATCCCCAGCCCCTCGGAAGCAGAGGTGAGAACCGGCTGGGCTCCCAAGGTAGCGGCCACCTGCCGCGCCAGGGCATCGGCCCCCCCCACATGTCCCCCGCACAGGCTAATAGCCCAGCGACCGGCTTCGTCCACCACCACCACCGCCGGATCCCGCTGCTTATCCTGCAGGAGAGGGGCAATGAGCCGCACCACCGAGCCGGCAGCCAGGATGAAAAGACAGCCCTGCACCTGGGGCCAAGTTTGGGCAACAGCTTCTGCCAGAGATCTGGGCGCTGTGGGATGGCTGGGATCCCCGTAGGCTTGCCAGGGGGAGGGCAGCCCCTGCGGGTCAGCTTTGCTCCAGCAGCTCACCTCCTTGCCCAAGAGCGGGATCAGAGAGTTGGCCAACCGGCGGGCGCGCGGGCTGGGGGCAAACAGAGCAAGCTTCATCGAGCGTGGGCCAAGGCCAGGATTCTCCCCAGATCCTATACTGGACATAGAGCCACCCGCGAAGGGACAAGTGCCGATGGTCATCCCACCTGGACTGATGCTGCCCCTAATCCCCCTGGAGGTTTTGCTCTCCACGAAGGGGCTGATGTTTTTGCTGCTATCGGCCTATGGGGGGGCCATGTGGACATTCTTAAGCGGCGCTCCCCGCGTCCACACCATCATCGTGCCGGACTTGGAGCAGGCCAGAGGGTTTTACGAGAAGGTGTTGAAACTGCCGGAAGCGGAGCTGCCCCTGCAGTACTACTACGGCTACGAGCAAAGCATGGTCGGCTACAGCCTGGGATCCGCTTACTTTCCAGGGGATATTGGCCTCAGTCCCCGCTTCGATGCCAAAGCCCGTCCCACCTCTGGGCCCACCCAATTGGATACCCCCGGACTTTGGTACCAACTCTCCGACAATGTTCAATTGCACGTGATCCCTGGCTCTACAGATCCCTATGCGGGGTCCGGTTCCTACGGCAACGCCTCTAGGCCTAGCTCCTCATCTGCTTCTGCTTACGGGACTGTACCGGCAGCGGGCCGCAGCAGCGGCGTTCGCTATCGCCATGTCAGCTATGAGCGGGAGTCCCTTAAGGCCCTTCTGAAGCGAATCAACAAACAAGGGATCCGCAACAGCATTCGCTCCGAGAAACCCTTTGTCTTTTGGGTGCGGGATCACCAGGGTCAGATCATCGAATTTGCCGAACTGAAAGGCTAGCGAGATCCTCTAAGATTGGTAAAGGAAAGCAAAAAGTCGGCGGTGGGGAGACGCCAACGGATGAAACGGGTGCTGCTGTTGGTGCTGGGCTTGCTGTGGCTTGGGGTGTGGGGCGGCCAGCCGGCCATAGCTCTATCGCGGGCCAAGGACAATCCGGTGGTGAGCGTGCAATCCCCAGCCAAGGACTTCATCACCACCGAGTCGGGATTGCAATACTACGATATTGCTCAAGGCAGTGGGCCTTCGCCTCAGCCGGGGCAAACGGTGGTGGTCAACTACGTGGGCAAGCTACAGGATGGCACCATCTTCGATAGCTCCTACAAGCGCAATCAGCCTTTTGTCTTCACCTACGGAGTAGGGCAGGTGATCCGTGGCTGGGAGGAAGGGCTGGCCACCATGCGGGTGGGGGGCAAGCGCTACTTGCGCATTCCGCCGGAGTTGGCCTATGGCAGCCGCGGGGCAGGCGGGGTGATCCCCCCCAACGCCACCCTGGACTTTGAAGTGGAACTCCTGGCCATCCAGTAGATTCAGATCTTGCAGAGACCGAATATCCAAGCGGCATTGGGCTTGTGCAGGAACTCCCTTCCCCGGAACTGTCTTCTTCTTGGCGGCCCAGTTCTCTGGCAGCAGATCCTGCCCTAGAAAAAGCTCGCCTGCGCCAGCACTTTCGCCAGGTGCGGCAGGGGTTGGACAGATCCCTCATCAGTCAAAAGGTAGTGGCTCACTTGGCTTCTTGCCCCCAGCTCTTGGCTGCCAAAACCATCCTGGCTTACGTAGCTTTTGGCTCCGAGGTAGATCTGGGATCCCTGTTTGTCCTTTTCCCGGAGAAGCAGTGGGGGATCCCCCGTTGTCTGCCGCAGCGGCAAATGCAGTGGCACCGGTACGGCTCGGCTGAGCTGATTCCCAATCGCCGGGGGCTACTGGAGCCCTCTCCCCACAGCAAAACCCTCGACCCCACCGAGGCGGATTTGATCCTGGTGCCTGCCCTGGCCTGCGATCGTTGGGGAAGGCGTTTGGGCTATGGCGGCGGCTATTACGACCGCTTTTTGGCCGCTTTGCCGGATCCCAGTGTGCCCAAGTGGGGCATTGTCCCCCAAGCCTGCCTACTGGAGCAGCCTCTACCTCAGGATCCTTGGGATCAGCGCCTGGATGGGATCCAAACCGAGGAAAGGTTCTACGAGACGGGGATCCCCTAGACTAAAGAGGGTGGGCCTTGGAGGAAAAACGATGAGCCAAGTTTGGAAGCCGGCGCAGTGGCTAACCCAAAAGCTGCGTCTTGTCTGCATGAGCTTTGGCTGTGTGGCATTGGCGGTGCTCTTGATGGGCTTTGGGGCGATCCCCCTGCAACTGAAGGATCTCCACGTCACCCCCTGTCCCGATACCCCCGAATACACCAACCTGGTGACCAGCAACGGCAACCCCATACCGGCCAGGTGCCTGTTCGTCGAAGGCACAGTGGTCAACCGCTCCAAAAATACCCTGCTGAACGCGGATGTCTTCGGTCGGCTTTACGATGCCAACGGCAACGAGGTTCTGCCGGAGCGTACCCGCCTGGGGGCCATTGCAGAAGTTCCTCCCGGCGAGAGCCCTTTTTCAATTCGCATCTCGGTGCCCATAACCAGCCCCCTGCCCCTCACCCTGGAGCAATTCAAAGCCAGCGGCTTCAGCGGTACCGTGCGCCGATGAGGTCCAAAGCTGGCGGGTGAACTCCACCTGGGTGGGGCGCTCAGGCAAATGGAGTTGCGCGACCACAGGCGGCGTTTGGGCGATCAGCCGGCCCCGGCGGAAGACATACAGGCAAGCCGGTTTCAGGCGAATAGCTTCGACAGCATCAGCAGCCTGGAGCACCACCAGATCGGCATAGCAACCGGGTTCTAGGCCGTAGCCTTCCAACCCCAGAATGCGGGCCGGGTTTTCTGTTACCGCCAAAAAACACTGGCGCATCTGCTCATAGCCAGTCAGTTGGGCGGCGTGGATGGCCATGTGGGCCACCTCCAGCATGTTGCCGCTGCCCAAAGGGTACCAGGGATCCATCACACAGTCATGACCAAAGGCCACCGTCAAGCCTGCGGCCATCAGCTCGGGCACCCGGGTCAGCCCCCGTCGCTTGGGGTAGGTATCGTGGCGACCTTGGATGACCATATTGACCAGCGGGTTGGCGATCACCCCCAGCTCTGCCTCGGCCATCAGGGGGATCAGTTTGCTGACGTAGTAGTTGTCCATCGAGTGCATGGAAGTTAGATGGGATCCGGCTACCCGCCCCTGCAAGCCCAGCCGCAGCGTTTCGTAGGCCAAGGTTTCCACATGGCGCGAAAGCGGATCGTCGGTCTCGTCGCAGTGCAGATCCACCCGCAGACCCCGCGCTGCTGCAATCTCGCACAGGGCCCGCACCGAAGCCGTCCCTTCGGCCATCGTCCGCTCGAAGTGGGGGATTCCGCCCACCACCTCCACCCCCAAATCCAGAGCCTTCTCCAGGAGCTGCACCGCCCCTGGCGAGCGATAGTAGCCATCCTGGGGAAAAGCCACCAGTTGCAAATCCAAGTAGGGAGCCACTTTTTGCTTGACTTCCAGCAGCGCCCGCACCGCCAACAGCTTGGGATCGCACACATCCACATGGGTGCGGATGGCCAGGATCCCACGAGCCACCGCCCAGTCGCAATAGGTCAAGGCCCGCTCCATCACCGCCTCGGGGGTCAACAGCGGCTTCAACTCCCCCCAGAGGGCGATCCCTTCCAACAGCGTCCCCGATTGGTTGATGCGCGGGATCCCATAGGTGAGGGTGGCATCCATGTGAAAGTGGGCATCCACAAAGGGGGGCGACACCAAGCGGTTGCTGACATCAATTTCTTGGGGGGCAGTGGCTTGCAAGTTGTTTTCCAGAGCCACAATGCGATCCCCCTGGATACCGATATCGATTCCCTTGCGGCCATCCGGCAAATTGGCCCGGCGCAAAATGAGATCCATATGTTGTGGCTATTTGTTTGAACTTAGGATGGAAAGAAGCAACTACAGTTGACTGAATGATAGGCCAAATCAGATAAAGATGTCTTAAATTACCTCAAAGCCCGAATTTAGGAAACCAGTTGATTGGGTTATTGCTCACTTTATAAAAGAGGGCTGTAGTCCCCAACAGCATCCGGTTGTGCAAGATATCAACCAAGTAGTCAGAGGGATAATCTATCGAGAGCTGATTTGAGAGGACTTGGCCCTTACATCCATTCCAACCGTCAGCGAAACTTCGTTGTCCATTACAAACAAGCTCCTTCTCAAAAAATTGTATTTCAGGATACATATTTTCAGGGATCTCCCCCTTAGGATAAGCCGAGCAGTAACCCGATCTCGAACTAACCTCAACAGAAGCGACTATGGCACGTTTAGAACTCTCCCGGCGGGACTTCTGCCTGCGTTCTGGGGCTTTTGTGGCTGGCCTGATGGGGAGCCGCTGGTTGGTTCGCGATGCCGCGGTGGCTCAAGGAACCAAGCTGAAGGTGGCCGGGGTTTATACGGTTCCCATTGAGCAGCAGTGGGTGAGCCGGATCCATAAAGCGTTGATGGCTGCCCAGGAGCGGGGGGATATTGACTACACCTGGTCAGAGTCAGTTTCCAACACCGACTACCCACGGGTGCTGCGTCAGTATGCCGAGAGCGGCGTCCAACTGCTGGTGGGTGAGGTCTTCGGGGTGGAGCGGGAAGCGCGGGAAGTAGCCAAAGACTATCCCAAGGTCAGCTTTTTGATGGGATCCAGCCTCAAGCCGGATCCTGCCCTGAGCAATTTTGCCGTGTTTGACAACTACATCCACGAGCCTTCCTATCTGACGGGAATGGTGGCCGGGGGGCTGACGCGCTCCAAAATTATCGGCATGGTGGGGGGCTATCCCATTCCAGAGGTGAACCGCCTCATGAATGCTTTTATGGCAGGGGCGAGGGAACTGCAGCCGGAGGTGAAGTTTTTGGTCACCTTTATCGGCAGTTGGTTTGATCCCCCCAAAGCCAAAGAGGCGGCTTTTGCCCAAATTGATGCCGGCGCAGATATCCTCTATGCAGAGCGGTTTGGGGTATCTGATGCCGCCAAAGAGAGGGGCGTTTTGGCCATCGGCAATGTGATCGATACCCAGCCTGATTATCCAGAAACAGTGGTGGTCAGCGCCCTGTGGCACATGGAACCCACCATCGACAGAGCCATTGCCGCGGTGAAGGCCGGAGAGTTTAAGGCAGAGGACTACGGGATCTACAGCATGATGAAATATGGGGGATCCAGCCTCTCCGACTGGGGAACCTTTGCCGACAAAGTTCCGGCTGAACTGAAAGCTAAGGTGATGGAGCGGCAGGCAGAGATTCTGGCAGGGTCTTTTGTTGTAGCCATCGATGATAGCGAACCCAAGTCCACCCTCTGAAGCGCCTTTGGCCTTGAAGATGGTGGGCATTACTAAGCGCTTTGGTGCTCTGCTGGCCAACGACCAGATTGATCTTGAGCTGCGGGCCGGGGAGATTCTGGCCATCTTGGGGGAAAATGGGGCGGGCAAAACGACGCTGATGAATATCCTGTTTGGGCACTACGTTCCCGATCAGGGTCAGGTGTGGGTGTTTGGTCGGCCCCTCAAGCTGGGATCCCCGGCGGCTGCCCTGGCGGCAGGGATAGGCATGGTGCATCAGCATGTGGTCTTGGCCGATAATCTGTCGGTGCTGGACAACATTCTTCTGGGCACTCAGCCCCTGTGGCACCTGTGGTCTCGGCGGCGAGAGGGACGGCGGCGCATCCAAAAGCTGGCCGAGGAATTGGGGTTGGCCGTGGATCCCGATGCCCTGGTGGGATCCCTAACCTTAGGGGAGCGGCAGCGGGTGGAGATCCTCAAGGTGCTGTATCGAGGGGCGCGGATCCTGATTTTGGATGAGCCTACGGCGGTGTTGACCCCACCGGAAATTGAGCCGTTTTTTCACACCCTACGGCAGATGGCCGGTCGCGGGCTGGGGATCCTGCTGATTTCCCACAAGCTCCAGGAGGTGATGCGCACCAGTGACCGGGTGATGGTGCTGCGCTCAGGGCGGGTGGTGATGACGGGCAAGACGGCTGAGATCCATCCCACAGCTCTGGCGGAAGCGATGGTGGGGCAGCGGTTGGCGGCGGTGGTCAAAGCCCCTTTGTCTCCGGGGGAGACGGTCTTAGAGTTGCAGCAGGTCTCCTGTCGGGTGGGGCAGCAGCATCTGGAGCAGGTTTCTCTGACGGTGCGGCGTCACGAAATCGTGGGTATTGCTGGGGTGGCGGGCAATGGGCAATCCGTCCTGGCAGATCTGATCTGCGGGGTGATCCGGCCCCACCAAGGTCATCTGCATCTGTATGGCCGAGTCCTGCGGCTGATCTCTCCTGCTGAGATGGTGCGGCAAGGCATGGCCCGGATCCCAGAAGACCGCCACAAAACTGGGCTGATTGGTTCCCTTAGCCTATGGGAAAACTGGGTCATCGAGCGCTATCGGGATCCCGAATTCTCGCGGTGGGGGATCCTGCGTCACCGCCAAATCTATCAGCAGGCCCACACCTGGCTACAGACCTACGATGTGCGGGGGCTCCAGAGGGGGGATCCCTGGCGGGCGCTCCAGATGCCGGTGCAACTGCTGTCCGGCGGAAATATGCAAAAAGTGATCCTCTCGCGGGAGCTGTGTCGGGATCCCCAGGTGATTGTGGCTCACCAACCGACGCGGGGACTGGATCTGGGGGCTGTGGCCTATGTGCATGCCCAACTTCTGGCAGCAGCCCGGGCTGGAGCCGGGATCCTGCTCATTTCCGAAGACCTGGATGAATTGCTGAGTTTAGCGGATCGAGTGGCGGTGCTCTATCGCGGTCGGCTTTCCCCAGCAATCCCAACCCAAACCACAACGGTGACCGCCTTGGGGTTGCGCATGGCCGGGCAGGAGGTGGCTGATGCGTGTTGAACCCCGTTCCACGGTGCCCCTCTGGCTGATCCTGAGCGCGCCGATGGCAGCCATTGTCCTGGCTTTCCTCTCCTGTAGCCTGCTGATCCTGTGGACGGGATCCCCGGTTTTGGCAGCCTATGGAGCTTTGCTGCGGGGAGCGGTGGGATCCCCCTTTGCCCTGAGCGAAACTTTGACGCGGGCCATTCCCCTGATCCTGACGGGATTGGCGGTGGCGGTGTGTTTTCGGGCCAAGTTGTGGAACATCGGTGCAGAAGGCCAGTTTTATGGTGGGGCTCTGGCTGCCAGCCTCTTGGGCACCGCTGGGCTTTCGCTGCCGCGCCCGTGGTTGGTGCTGGTGCTGCTGCTGGCGGGCTGGATTGCCGGAGGGCTGTTGCTGTGGATCCCGGCCTGGCTCAAGACCCAGTTCCAGGTGGACGAAGTGGTGACCACCTTGCTGCTCAATTTTGTCATTCTTCTTGGGATCAGCTATCTCCTGGAAGGCCCCCTCAAAGATCCTCTGGCTCTGGGTTGGCCCCAAGGTCGTGCCCTTGTGGATGCTGCCCTACTGCCGCGGCTGATCCCCCGCAGTCGTCTCCACGCTGGTTTAATCATCGCCCTGCTTGCTGCCTTGGGGGTGTGGGGGCTGGAGCAGTTCACCGTTTGGGGCCTAGAAATGCGAGCCGTAGGCGCGAACCCGGAAGCGGCCAGGTTTCTCGGCATCCCAGTCCAGGGAGTTATTTTGTATACCTCACTGCTGGGAGGGGGGCTGGCAGGCTTGGCGGGAGCTTGTGAACTTCTCGGGCTCAAGGGCTATCTCACCTTGGATTTATCCCCGGGCTTTGGCTACACCGGCATTGTTGTTGCCCTGTTGGCCCAACTGCATCCCTTGGGAGTGGTGGGGGCCGCAGTTTTCATTGCCGGGGTTTATGTGGGAGCCGATACCATGGGGCGCAGCTTGGGCGTTCCCACCTACTTGGCCGATGTCATTGTTGCCGCTGCCCTGCTGTGGATGTTGGTCTGCATGGGGCTAGCCCGTTATCGTTTGCGCTGGGACTGAGCACCCGTGTCTGCACTCCTGAGTCTAATCAGCTTAATTAGCACCACCAGCTTTTGGGTAGCCACCCTGCGCATTGCCACTCCCTTACTCTTTGGCACTTTGGGCGAAGTTCTCTGTGAGCGGGCCGGCGTTCTCAATCTGGGCATCGAAGGGATCATGACCCTGGGGGCTATGGCCGGTTGGCTGGTGGTCTATCAGGGATCCGGATTGTGGTGGGGCGTAGCCTTTGCTGCCGTCCTCGGTGCAGGTGTGGGCTTGATTCACAGCCTGTTGACCGTCCGCCTTGGGGTTTCCCAGCACGTCACCGGCATTGGCATTACCCTCTTGACCATCAATGCTGCTTATTTTGTTTATCGCATGGCCCTGCCCCAGGTCACCTCTCCCCCCAAAATCGTCCCCTTCAGCCCTTGGCCGATCCCGGGTCTCTCCAGCCTGCCCTTTCTGGGAGAAACCCTGTTTACCCAGCCGCCCCTCACCTACCTCGGCCTTCTCCTGGTGCCCCTCATGGCCTACATCCTCTACCGAACTCCGCTGGGCCTGGCCGTGCGCATGGTTGGAGAAAATCCCCAGGCTGCCGCTTCCCAGGGGATCCCGGTCTATGCCGTTCGTACCGGAGCGGTGATGGTGGGCAGCGCTCTTATGGCCGTGGCCGGTGCTTTTTTAACCCTCTCTGCGTTCGATGCGTTTTTCTTCAATATCGTCAATGGGCGGGGGTGGATTTGCATTGCTCTGGTGGTTTTTGCCGCTTGGGATCCCTGGCGAGCCTTAGGAGGAGCGTTGCTGTTTGCCGGGTTTGATGCTTTGCAATTGCGCCTTCAGCAGCTTTGGGGTAGCCGGATCCCCTATCAGTTTTTCTTAATGTTGCCCTATCTGCTCAGTATTGTGGCGTTGATTTTGGTCTCTCGCCATGCCAGGGCGCCCCGCGCTCTTTTGATCCCCTTTCGCCCTGAAGAACGGATTTGACTACTGGACTTTCAAGAAGCCGAAAATTACTCCCATTGAGCCTTTGCCCTTGCCCCAGAAGCCTGTATGTCTTACGTCAAGACGATTGTCTGTTTCGCCAACTCCAGAAAAATGGCCGGTCGCTGTATTGCCGGCAAGGAATGGCAGAACGGAGAGCCAGGGGAATGGATGCGTCTTATGAGGCCCTAGAATCTCGTCTTCTTGCCCTTTGCAAACTTCCAGAGGGCGACTTGTTTAGAAGTCGGGAAGAGTTTATAGCCGAAGCCTATCTCATTCAAGGCAGGCGTGTCGCCTATCGAGATGAGAAAATGTCAAAAAATGATGAGCGGAGCGCGAGGCCATGAAGATATTTACGATAGGGTTTACGAAGAAAAGTGCAGAGCAATTTTTTTAATCGCTTAAAACAGCCTGGTCTGGTTCGAGTTGTTGATACTCGACTTAATAACACCTCGCAACTGGCGGGATTCACGAAAAAGAGGGATCTAGAGTTTTTTCTTCACGAGATCTGCAAGCTTGGATACATTCATTTGCCAGAATTGGCACCGACCCAAGAAATTCTTGATGCTTATAAAGCTAGTGGTGACTGGTCTAATTATGAGAGACAGTTTTTGTCGCTGATGGCCGAGCGTCGCATTGAAGATCAAGTGGATAAAAGTATTCTCGATGGAGGATGTCTGCTTTGTAGTGAAGCTACACCTGAGCACTGTCATCGTAGGCTGGTTGCTGAATATTTGCGCAGAAAATGGGGTGATGTTGAAATCGTGCATCTATGATAACTAAGAGCTGGCACTACGGATTTTTCCGATTTATGCAGCTACTCCGAGTTGCAGCAGGATTCCGGCAACACGGAGCGAAAGGGATCCCTGACTGCCCAACCGATTTGGAAACTCTCTCACCGACAGCAAGCTCAATACAGGGATCCCCGCTTGGGCAGCTCCAACACTGGGCCAGTGTTTGCCACCGTTGCTTTTGGATCCCAAGTTCCTGCTGTCAGCTAGCGTGTATGGTAGATGAAAGCTTGTTTTTGGGTCTTTCCCCGTCCCTATGCCCAGGGCTAGCACCTCTCGCCATCAGACCGACCCCCGCTTCAGCTCTGCTATCGCTACGCGAGGCTTTCGCGAACAGGCCAAAGGGTTAAAGCCCCACCAACAAAAGCAACTGCAACGGCTCTATCAACTGCGCCTACCCCCCGACCGCTTGGTGACGGTGGAGTTTGCCCAACGGCTGGGATCCCTGACCCAAGAGTTGGAAGGCCGGCCCATCAGCGTTTACCTCAACCGGCGCGGCCAGGTGATCCGCGTAGGGGTGGGATCCCCTTTTGAAACCCAGATTCCCGCTTGGGAATTGCCCCGCCAGGGGGCCGAGCGCCTATCCGGGATCCGCTGCATCACCACCCAAATGGGGGAGGGGGGCCCCGGTCAAAAAGCGCTGACGGCCATGGCTTTGCAGCGTTTGGATGCCCTCATCACCCTTTCCGTGTCCAAGTCAGGAGGGCACCGACGCCGGGGAGGAGCGGCTACGGGCTTTGTTCACCGGGCCTATCTGGCCCATCTGCTGCCGGAGGGAGAGCGCCGTTGGCAGGTTTCTGAGCCTTTGCCTTTGGGGATCCTGGCAGAACAGGATCTGCAGGAGCTGGTGGCGGAGCTGGAGGATGGGTTTCGGCGCCAGTTGACCGCCCGCCAGGTGGATCTGGATCAGGAGCGGGCCATCCTGGTGGGGCTGCAGGAGTCCGGGCAGAGCTACGAGGATCTCATGGATGGGTTGGCGGAGCTGAGCCGCCTGGTGGAGAGTGCCGGCGGACAGGTGCTGCAAGCCCTCTGGCAGAGGCGGGAAGGACCCAATTCGGCCACGGTAATCGGATCCGGTAAGGTGCAAGAGCTGGCTCTGCTGGTCCAGGATCTGGGCGCTAACTTGGTGGTGTTCGACCGGGAACTCACCCCCAGCCAGGTGCGCACCTTGGAAGAGGCGGTGGGGGTGCGGGTGGTGGATCGCAGCGAGGTGATCTTGGATATTTTTGCCCAGCGGGCCAGAACCCGGGCCGGAAAATTGCAGGTGGAGCTGGCCCAACTGCAGTATTTGCTACCTCGCTTGGCCGGTCGAGGGCGCACCATGTCTCGGCTAGGTGGGGGCATCGGCACCCGTGGCCCTGGGGAAACCCAACTGGAAATGGAGCGGCGGGCCATCCAACGGCGCATCGGCAAGCTGCGGCAAGAAGTGGAAGAATTGCGCCACCACCGGCAGCGGCTGCGCCAACGCCGCGAGGCATCCCAAATTCCCGTGGTGGCCCTGGTGGGCTACACCAACGCCGGCAAGTCCAGCCTTCTCAACGCCCTCACCCATGCTGAGGTATACGCCGCCGACCAGCTCTTTGCCACCTTGGATCCCACTACCCGGCGGCTGGATCTGCCCAACCGGCAGGCGGTGCTGTTGACCGACACGGTGGGATTTCTAACCGAATTGCCAGACCAACTGGTGGATGCCTTTCAAGCCACCCTGGAAGAGGTGACGGAAGCGGATGCCCTGCTGCATGTGGTGGATCTGTCTCACCCCAACTGGGAAGGACAGATCGAGGCGGTGGAAACCTTGCTGGACGAGATGCCCTTGGCCACCGGCCCCCGGCAACTGGTGTTTAACAAAATCGACCGCCTGGATCCCGAATGGGTAGAGGATGTGCGCCTGCTCTACCCGAAGGCCCTGTTTGTTTCCGCCACCACCGGCCAAAACCTGGATCAGTTGCGCCACACCCTGGCCCAATTTGCTGCAGTTCTAAGCCCCAACCCCTTCGATAGTCAGGAACCCAGAGATCCCTAGAAGCATTCCATAAGGATTTCGCAACTTGCAAATTGCATTTATACCCCCTGTCAACATAAACATTCAGTTACATTGAGATCAGGATTGTGACCCGACTTAAAGTTAGGGAGAGAACATGGCCACCACTGCAGTTGCACCTCAAGTCGCACCTCGCCTGGCCCAGCCCCATCTGACGCTGCAAACTCTGCCTATCGGGGCCGACACCCTCGCCATTCGCTCCCAAGATTGGGATCGGGATCGATTTGATATCGAATTTGCTCTGGAAAATGGCACCACCTACAACTCCTTCTTGATTCGCGGCGAGAAGGTGGCCCTCATCGACACCTCCCACGAGAAGTTTCGCCAGTTGTACCTGGATTGCCTGCAAGGGATCGTGGATCCCACTGCGATCGACTACCTGGTGGTCAGCCACACCGAGCCAGATCACAGCGGCCTAGTCGGTGATCTGCTGGAGCTGGCGCCCCAGATGACGGTGGTGGCCTCCAAGGTGGCCATGCAATTTCTGGAAGATCTGGTGCATCGGCCCTTCCGGCGGCTGGTGGTGAAACAGGGAGATCGCTTGGATCTGGGCAAAGGGCACGTTCTGGAGTTCATCTCGGCCCCCAACCTGCACTGGCCCGACACCATCCTCACCTACGACCACGGCACCCAGATCCTTTACACCTGCGACGTGTTTGGGATGCACTACTGCGACGACTTTGCCTGGGATGAGCATCCCCATCTGCTGCAGGCGGACTTTAAGCTCTACTACGACTGCCTCATGGGGCCCAATGCCCGCTCGGTGTTGTCCGCCCTGAAGCGCATGGAAGCCTTGCCTCCCATCGCTGCCATTGCTACCGGCCACGGCCCCCTACTGCGCCATCACCTGTCCGACTGGGTGGGGCAATATCGCACCTGGAGCCTGGAGCAGGCCAAAGCCGAGCGCCTGGTGGCAGTGTTCTACCTGTCCGGCTATGGCCAGGCGGAAACCTTGGCTCAAGCCATTGCCCGTGGGATCCAAAAAACCGGCATCCAGGTGGAGCTGGCAGATTTGCGGCTGGTGGATGCCCACGAGGTGCGGGAGCTGATGAGCTTGGCCGCCGGTGTGGTGATAGGCATGCCGCCCCAATCAGGGCCTGAGGCCGCCACCACTCAAGTGCTGCTGAAAACCCTTTTGGCCTCTGCCCACAGCAAGCAAGGCTTTGGTCTGTTTGAGTCGGGCGGCGAAGATGATGAGTCGGTGTACCTCTGCCGCAACACCCTGCAGGAGATCGGCGCCAAAGAGGTGTTTGCCCCCATTCTGCTTAAGCAGCCTGCCGGCGAGGCTCTGCTGCAACTGGCCGAAGAAGCAGGTACCGATCTGGGGCAGTGGCTGACGCGGGATCGCAACATTCAGCAGATGAAAGCCTTGGATGCCGACTTGGATCGCGCCCTGGGCCGCATCAGCAATGGCCTCTACATTATCACAGCCCGCAAAGGGCAAGCCACCAGCGCCATGCTCGCCTCCTGGGTAGCCCAAGCCAGCACCGATCCGCCAGGGATCAGCATTGCGGTGGCCAAGGATCGGGCCATCGAATCCTTCCTGCAGGTGGGAGATACCTTCGTGTTAAATGTGCTGCAAGAAGGCCATTACCAACCCTTGATGCGCCACTTCCTGAAGCGATTTCCACCGGGAGCCGACCGCTTTGCCGGGATCAAGACCTACCCTGCTGCCAACGGATCCCCCATCTTGGCCGATGCTTTGGCCTACCTGGAGTGCCGTGTGGTGAGCCGCCTGGAAACCAGCGATCACTGGGTGGTGTACAGCACCCTAGAAGCTGGTCGGGTCTCCAGCCCAGAGGGCCTCACCGCCATCCACCACCGCAAGGTAGGGAATCATTACTAATTGAGAAGAGAGAAGTGAGAGATAATTTCTCACTCCTAGCCCTTCTCCCTGGGGAAGCTGGGATCCCTGTGGCGAACAGACTCACAAATTCAATAGGACTGCCGATAGACCAAGCCATCGGGATGTAGGAAGAAGGGGCTGTCTTCTCCCAGGCGGATCCCGCTCTGCTCTAGCCAAAAGGGCAGTCTCTCTGTTCCCTGTTGAATCCTTTGGGATCCCTGCTGGGCTGGCCGATAAGGGACGCTGCCCAAACCCGAAGAGAGGGGATCTGAGGGGGCATACCTCTGTCGCCAGCGCTGGTAGGGGCTGACTTGGATCCCTGCCTTGTCCATCTGGGTTGTCGAGAGGGCAGAGGCAGGTGCTGACACCTCTGACAACTGCAGTGAAGAGGGCAGAAGGGCAACCGCCGGACATGGCTCAGCTTGTGCCCAAGCCCCCGGCGCAAAAAACAAGGCCAGAAGGCAGCCGCTCCAGCAAAAGAAGATGGCACGCCGCACGGGAAGATCCCTCCATAAGCTCAACCCAGCCGCTTCTCAGGCCATTTTCTGAAGAGGCAGGACTGAGAGCGCAGCTCCCATCTTGCCCATGCCAATTTGCAGGCCGAGTGACCGGGATCCCCTTGGCTGGGTGATCTGGATCAGCAGACCCACTCTTGACCCAAAAGTGCTGCGAGGCCCCCAGCTCATCCGCACCGCTAGAGCAACTGACTATAGGGGTGTATGGTCATTTCAATTCAAACTTCGATTCAAACTAGGACATTGCACCCACACCTCAAACAGTGAATGATTGAATGCACGAGGCCAGAAGGCTTTTCAAGGACTCCGTCCTGCTGGCGCGATCGGTAGTCCAGGCGTCTCACCCTAAACTGAAACGACCATAAAGCGCGGTGTCCCAAGCGAGATTTCAGCGGCAGGGCAGTCAACTGCTGAAAAAATGTGCTTTGAGTGCCAAAGTTTTGGCTTGTTTCCGCGAACGGTGCCCAAGGGCAAGGAGCATGTCATGAAACCGCGGATTTGCCAGGATGATCTGCGCTGCTGACCCGTACATAGGCGTGCCAAGCCAAGTCCAACAGGCCATCCAACACCGCTGCAGCCACTGCCGGGCCTCCTTTGCGTCCCTCAGTGCGGATGTGGGGCACCATGGAATCGGCCAGCTCCTGTTTGGCTTGCACCACGTTCACAAACCCAGCCGGGGTGGCAATGACCAGAGCAGGGGCCACCTCCTTCTCGGTAATCAGCCGTACCAAGGTGGAGAGGGCGGTCTGGGATTGGCCGATCACAAAGATCGCCTCAGGGTAGCGTTGGGCCAGAGTTTCCAAGCCCCAAGCAGAGCGGGTCTTGTCCCTTTGGGGGCGGGTAATGGCTTCGCTGCTGCAATAGATGGGGTTGGAAAAGGTGTTCTGAACAGCCCAGGCAATGCCCACCTGCACCATCGGCTCATCGACCACAATGGTGGTACGCGCTGCCAGAGCCGCCGCTCCGGCCTGTAAGGCTTCGTTGCCAAAACGGATGAGGTGCAAGTACTCGAAGTCAGCAGTAGCATAAATAACCCGACGAACCACCTCATACTCAGCAGGAGAAAGCTCGTGCTTGCCCACCTCCTGGTCGATGATCATCAGGCTCTCTGCATCGGTTACATGCCACTCCATCGGTTCCAGACCCCACCCGCTGTTTACCTCCGTAATGACAGGATTGTACCTGCAGAGGCTTCAGTTGGTGGGAAAAGCCATTGCTTAGCCCGGAGGCCAGCCCATCCCCCGACCGCCCAGAACGTGAATGTGGAGATGAAAGACGGTTTGCCCGCCGTCCTCTCCTTCGTTGATCACCAATCGATAACCTTTGTTTAAACCGGCCTCGGCAGCCACCCGTTGAGCGGTCAGCAGGAGATGTCCCAGCAATGCCTCATGTTCGGGCTTGGCCTGGGAAATGCCGGGGATGGGCTCTTTGGGCACCACCAAGATATGGACAGGGGCTTGGGGGGCGATGTCTTTGAAGGCCAGGGCTCTATCGTCTTCGTAAACGATTTGCGCAGGGATCTCCCTGCGGATGATCTTGCCGAAAACTGTGTCGCTCATGGGTGCTCACAAACCAGTTCTGCCCCTAGCCTACCTGCTAACCGCACATTCTCCCACCCAGGTGGCGAGAGTGGCGCTCGGCATCTACTGCTTCAGCAGCCATTCAAATTCCTGTTGCAGCGATTGAATGTGCCCCACCCGCGAGACCAACAGGGCATCTTGCCCGGCATCGCGAAAACGAGAGCGCCACATACTGACCAAATCGGGGTTGCTGCACCAAAAGCGGATAACGGTATCGACCAACTGATCCAAGTCCCAGCCGCGCCGGGCCGGCACTTCCTCCAGGGATCCCAGCAACGCATCGAGGGTGCAGGGGCTGGTACCCAGGTATTCCACCCCGCAGGGCCGCTGGGCCAGCTTCTGTTGCTGATGAAAGAACTGTAGAGCAGGGGCAATGCCGATGATCTCGAAGGTATAGACCATGTTGCTCCGCAACGCTGACGCGACTGGGCTCAGTCCTAACTTTTTGCGAAAATAAGGGTTCTCAAAAAATGGGGTTCAGCAGTCTCTCGACCGGTTTGAAGTCGGGATCCCTTCCCAACTGCCGTCGATCTCTGATTAGGCATTGATTATACCCAACTTGGGCAAGCTGCCAAGCCGGAAAAAACGCTGCCCTGCTGACGCGAGCGGCAGATAGAGACCTTATTGAGGGATCACGGCGACAGCGCTATTGCCTTGGTGTCCGGTGCATTTAGCTAGACCGCCGGGGAGCCCCGCCCTCTGTGCATCAGCGTGAGTGCGGGAGTATGTCACTGCTGCAGGGATCCTATCCAAGTTGGTATTGTGTCTTGGGTCTTTTCTTGAGTGGGGGGGAGTTGAAACTGAATGCGCGGCTGTCCCACTCCATAGGTGAGGGTGTAGCTCCACTGCAGGCAGCGCAGCCACAGACGGGGATAACGCGCTTCCAGCCAGGGCTGTAGGCGGCGCAGCAGCCTTGGGAGCCAGCCCCTCAGCACAGCAGAAGTCAAGACCAGGCCGGTATAGCTGAAGTAGGTGGGCAGCCACTGGGCAAAGCCTTTGGCCCCTACGGCCTCCCAGATCCACAGCAGCAGCCGTGGGTTTTGTAGGGCAGCTTTGATGGCCATGCGGTTAAACGCCAGCCAGCCGGCCCGGTCTTTGATGAAATCGTCCACCACCTCCGGCGGCTCGGTGGCGAGAATGCCAAAAAAGCTGTTGAGGGTGGCATTGATGCGCTCGGGGGGCAGCACCTTGCCGGTGGGCACCATCATCCCCCGCGAGAAGAGCCAGGTGACGGCGGAGTTGCCCTGGTAGGCCCGGATCTGGGCTAAGTCTGCAGCCCTGAGCAGGTCGTGGCGCAGCGCCGTATCCAGGAGATCGCACAGGCGGGGGCAGTTGCGCACCAGGGATCCAAAGCCGGTAAAGCTGAGGGGCGATTGCATAGCCGCCGCATCCCCTATGAGCAGTATCCGGTCAAAGGGTTCCGAAGACTCCGCCCCGCTGCCGCGAACAGGGTGCCGGTGCTGGCCAAATCGTCCGGGAATATAGCCGAAGGTCGCTTTTTTCCACTGCAGGCGCTCCGGGTCGCAGCGGCGGTATTCCGGCAGAATGGTGAAAAAATCTTCGTACAGTTCCAGCAGGGATCCGGGGTTTTCTGGATGCACCTGGTGGTAGTGGAACAGGTAGAAGGTGAGATCTTCGCCTGGCCCGGGGAACAGCTCCCAAATGAGTTGCCGACCGCGGCTGATGTCCCCATGGCTGGCCAGAATGTCCCCAAATTGGGGATCCCATACCCCCGGCTCAAACCCCCCCGCAATGGTAGCCCCCACCGTGGGGCAGACGCTATCAAAAGCCCGATGGCGGTAAAGCTGCTGGGCAATGGGAGAGGCCGTTCCCATAGCATCCACCACAAGGCGGGATCCCAGCCGAAACTCCTCGCCGGTGGGCAAATCCTTCAAAACCAGCGTGACGCCTTGTTCGCCAATGTAGGCCCGCTGAAACTCGGTGCGCTCGTAGATAGCTCCCCCGCAGGAAGTGAGAATTTGGCCACAGAGCTGCAGGAGTTTTTCGGCATCAATGGCCAGATTGAGTACCGTGGGCGTGTGCAGGACAGGGGCGCGAACCGGGCTATTGCCGTCAAAAAACTTGTTGAACCCATCTGTATATTCCCGCAGGATCAAGCTCTCCATCTGCTCGGCGCTCAGAAGGCCCAAATCCACCAGGGTTTGCAGCTCCCGCCGGGAGATGTTCCACTCGCGGTTCATGCGGCCAAAAGGAAGCCGCTCCACCAAGGCCACGCGGTAGCCCAAGCGGGCCATGGCCGCTCCATAGAGGGCTCCCAGCGCTCCCCCCACGATGGCCAGATCCCACTCCACCGGGGCCGGCTCAGGGGCAGGCTGGCGAAACAAGACCGGCTGAGCAGGGCGGTGGGCTGCGTGGCAATGTTGCACTTCTTCCCGCCAGCGCTTTTCCCACCAGTACACCCGCTGCAGGTCAAATTCTCCATTGGGGATCCGCCGAAAATACTTCACCGTTTGCGGGTAGAAAGGCTCAAGCTGATCGAAGATGGATCCCCGGTTCAGATCGATCTGGGGCAACTGCGGGTAGCGGTGGGGAAATTGGCTTTGGATGGCCTGTTCCAGCTCTCTCAGCCAGCGAGCTTGGCGGGGGAAGGGCTGCTCCGACCACTGGAACACCTTGAGATAGGTGGTGTTCAGCCCCGACCACAAGAAAAGGGCCAGCTCAGCGCCGGATCCCTGTAGGCGCAGGCCCGTGGGGGTAAGAACCTTCTGGCTGCCTTGGGGCAGGGGGATACACTCCTGTAGCCAGCGCAGCACTTGAGCACTATCGGGGCAAGGGATCTCGCGGTAGTAAAGGGAAGTAAGCACGGCGCCGAGATAAGAAACCGAGCAAATCTTTACCCATTGTGACATGAGGGGATCCCTCCCTTTGCCGATCCCGGGGATCACCCCCTACCCAGGTTTCCCCCCAGCTGCAGATCTGCAGGGGTGTTGCAATTGGTGAGCATCCTCTCAAGGGACTCCGTCCCGCTGTCGGGAACGGTCAGGGGCAGGATGGCTGTTGGCACCTGGGACAACCAGCCCTGAAAGGATCTTCCTCCTGCCTGCAAGAAACTCTCCAGAGAACCTAGCTGCGCCAGGCGATAGAAGCCACACAGGGGCTCCCAGCCCCGCTGACTTTTGGGCAGGGCGGCCACCGTCTGAGGGGGCAGGGTGGCAAGGCGCTGTCGCCAATCCCCAAGAACCTGCTCCTGCAAGCAGGGCAGATCGCAGGCCAGCAGCAGGATCCACGCCGGGGGAGCAGCCAAGGTTTGTAGCCGCCGGATCCCCTCTTGAAAGGCCAGCAGCGGGCCTCGGTGTTGCTCCGCAATGCTGTCCCGACCACGTGGGTCTTGCCCGACCAGGGGGGGAACGTTTTCCCGCCAGAGGTGCCAACCGGGATCCACCACCGGCGCATAGCGCTCCGGCCAGGGGGTGAGGATGTAAACCGCGTCGGCGCAGGCTGCTGCCACCTGAGCCACCCGTCGCAGCAGGGGGATCCCATCCCAAAGCACCAAGGCTTTGTCGGATCCCATGCGGCGGCTGTTGCCCCCGGCCAAGATCAGAGCCACGACCGCAGGCGGGGAATCTTCAGGCATTTTGGACATCCAGTTTTCCACAACGAGCAGCAGGTATTTGTGGAGGAATAGGATAGGGATCCCATCCTCTCCTCACTTTGGCCGCCATGTCTGAGCCTTCTGGTCGTCTGGTTTGGAACCACTCTACCCATATCTCAGGGTTGATCCCTGTTTTGGAACGCCTGACCCAGCAGGCCGGCATCAAGACCGTGACGCCGGGCGCTCTGTCCTGCAGTCGCGGGCGGATCCCCCAGTTGCAGTTGCGGGTTTCGGTGCCGATCCGGGGCGGGTACAAGCTGGTGGCCCGCAAGGGAAGCAGCGTGCAGGAGGTGTTTGTGGTGACGGATCTCAGCCAAACCGAGCTGGAGGCAGCCATTCTTCGCTGTTTGCAGTGAGCTCTTCTGGCAACGCAACCGAGCCTCGTTCTTGCTACACAACGCTGTCCCGATCCAGGACTCCGCCCTGCCAACGCGAATAGCACATCTGATTATGAGTCAATCTTATGTCTCGTACTAGCCTCAAGCCTGCCCGCATCAGTGCTGTTTTGCCGGGATCCCTGGCAGCAGAAGCAG
Organism: Thermostichus sp. MS-CIW-25; assembly: GCF_054060015.1. NCBI lineage: Bacteria > Bacillati > Cyanobacteriota > Cyanophyceae > Thermostichales > Thermostichaceae > Thermostichus > Thermostichus sp. MS-CIW-25. The sequence continues at coordinate 124,196 of NZ_JBSSCS010000001.1, read as the reverse complement.
GCATTCGACCTGGAGAGGCCCTGGTCAGCATCAACGGCGAGCGCCCCCGCGATCTCATCGACTACCGCTTCCTGATCGCCGAGGAGTATGTAAGCCTGGAGATCTTGGACAGCCAAGGGATCCCGCGCACAGTTGAGCTGGAGAAGGGGATCGACGAGGATCTGGGGCTGGAGTTTGAAACGGCCCTGTTCGATGGCCTGATCCAATGCGCCAACGCTTGCCCCTTTTGCTTCATCGACCAACAACCCCCGCAGATGCGGGCGACGCTGCACCTCAAGGACGACGACTACCGCCTCAGCTTTCTCTACGGCAGCTACCTCACCCTCACCAACTTGCCTGCTGCCGAATGGGATCGCATCGCTCGCCTGCGCCTTTCTCCCCTCTACGTGTCAGTGCATGCTACCGACCCGGAGCTGCGCAGCCGCTTGCTCAAAAACCCGCGGGCTGGCCTGATTTTGGAGCAGTTGGCCTGGTTTCGCCAGCATCGCTTGCAACTGCACGCACAGGTGGTGGTCTGCCCAGGCTGGAACGATGGGGATCACCTCACCCGCACACTCCTCGATTTGGCCGCCTTTCGCCGGCCCGTAGACGGGATCCCCACCGTCCTCTCGGCAGCAGTGGTGCCGGTGGGGTTGACGCGCTTTCGCCCCCCTGGTGATGAGCTGGTTCCTGTCGATGCGGCCAAGGCCCGAGAAGTGATCCAGCAGGTGGAAACTTTGCAGGTCGGGTTTCGGCAAACATTGGGATCCACCTTTGCCTGGCTGGCCGATGAGTGGTATCTGCTGGCGGGGTGGGAACTGCCCCCGGAAGAGCACTATGAAGATTACCCCCAACTGGGGAATGGCGTGGGATCCCTGCGCCTATTTTTGAGCCAGTTTGAGCAGGTGAGTTTGCCTGCCGGCTTGGCCTCTCCGGTAAAGGCCCTTTGGGTGGTGGGCAATGCCGTGGGGCAAGCCTTCCAGCCCATTGTGCAGCGCCTGAATCGCATCCACCATTTGCAGCTCACGCTGCTGCCCATCGCCAGCCGATTTTGGGGCCAAACCCTGACGGTAACCGGGCTGCTGACGGGGCAGGATATCTTGGATGCCCTGAAGTCTGTGGAAAACTTGGCGGACTATGATGGGCTATTGCTACCCCAGATCGCCCTTAAGGATGGGGAGCGCTTTTTGGACGATCTGACCTGGCAAGAGGTGCAGGCCCAGGTGGGGATCCCGGTGGTGCGGGTGGACGGCGGGCCGGCAGGCTTGGTGCAGGCGGTACAACAGCTAGAACAGGGCTATGCCTACGGCACCCTGTGTTGTTCCGCAACGCTCGGGCGAAGGGAAACTGCACCGCTGACGCGATCGAGAACAGCTTTAGGCCGAGGATCCTGAGGCGATGCAGAGGTTGCGGCGCGGATTGCTTCTGCTGCTTTGGGTGGGGCTGGGGATCCTGGCCATCACGGGCTTGGCGGCTTTCTACGTAGATCTGGCCTGGTTTGCCGAGCTGAATGCCCTGCCGGTGCTGTGGACGCGGGTGATTGCCCGCTGGGGGCTGGGCCTGGGCGCTTTCCTCTTTGCCCTGGCGGTGGTGGGATCCAACATCTGCTCCTGCTGGCGGGGGGCAACCTTGACCGGGGCCTGGGTGATCGCCATAGGTTTGAGTGGCTTCTTTGCTGGGTCTCTTTCCAATCACTGGTTTGCGCTGCTGCTCTGGCTCAACCAAGGGCCCGTCGGGGAGTCAGATCCGATTTTCAACCGCGATCTCAGTTTTTTTCTCTTCAGCCTGCCTTTCTGGGAGACGGTGCAGCATTGGTGCTTCAACCTGGTGCTGCTCACCTTGGTTACCGTTGTCCTCATCTACTTGGTGGAGCTCGGGCTTTCCGAGCAACGGCTGACCTTGGCCCTTTCTCTCTATGCCCAGCGGCACTTGCTGATCCTGGGGGGATCCCTGTTTCTCATTCGGGCTTGGGGCCATTGGCTGGATCGCTACGAGCTGCTCTATTCCACCCGCGGCGTTGTGTTTGGGGCCGGTTTTGCCGATGTGCATGCAACTCTGCCGGCCACGACCTTGATGAGCGGGGTGGCGGGCTTGACGGCGGTGGGATTCTGGGCTTTGGCCCGCCAGGGGATCCGCCTCAACCTTCCTTTCCTCAAGTCCTGGTGCCCCCCCTGGGCCAGCTCTCTCCTGGCGCCGGCCATCCTCTGGGGAGCCTACCTGGGGTTTGGGCTGCTGACCACCCAACTTTACCCCCAACTGGTGCAAACTTTCTTGGTGGCTCCCAACGAGCTGGAGCTGGAACGCCCTTACATCGAGCACAACATCCGCTTTACCCGTGCTGGCTTTGGCCTGGCCGATGTCGAAGTCCAACCCTTCCCGGAAGGGGGAGCCCTCACCTGGGAGATCCTGCAGCAAAATCAACCCATCCTGAGCAACGTGCGCCTCTGGGATGCGGATCCCCTATTGGCCACCTACCGCCAACTGCAAGAAATCCGCCCCTACTATCAATTCCCCTATGTGAATGTGGATCGCTACCGCATCGGGGGAGAATTGCGCCAAGTCATGCATGCCGCCCGCGAGCTGGACTTTGCCCAGGTACCCCCCGCTGCCCAAACCTGGGTCAACCGGCGGTTTTTTTACACCCACGGCTACGGCCTCACCCTCAGCCCGGTGAACGTGGTGACCCCTGAGGGCCTGCCGGACTTTTTCCTGTCGGATATCCCGCCGCGGGTTTCTCCTCGCTACCCTGAGGTGGCCTCCGTCTTGCGGGTGGAGCAGCCGGCCCTCTACTATGGCGAGCTGACCACCACCGATGTTTTCGTGGGCGCTGAGGCGCGGGAATTGGACTACCCTGCAGCAGAGCGCTATGTGTACAGCAGCTACCGGGGCAGCGGTGGCGTGCCCATTCCCCACCTCTGGCAGCGGTTTCTCTACGCCTGGCATTTTGGCGATCTGCGCATCCTTCTCAGCCGCGAGCTGTCTTCTACCACCCGCTTTCTCTATCGCCGCCAAATCCGCGAGCGCATCCGTCGGGTGATGCCCTTTTTGCTCTACGACCGGGATCCCTACCTAGTGATCGGAGATGGCAAGCTCTACTGGTTTTTCGATGCCTATACCACCAGCAGCCGCTACCCTTACTCCGAGCATGTGCCCGGCTTTTCCTTCAATTACATCCGCAACTCGGTCAAGGCGGTGATGGACGCCTACAACGGCAGCATCGATTGGTACATTGCCGACCCTCGGGATCCCCTCATCCAAGCCTACGCCCGCATCTACCCCACCCTCTTCAAGCCTCTGGAGGCAATGCCGGAGCCGCTGCGGCAACACATCCGCTATCCCCAAGACCTCTTCCGCCTGCAAGCGCAGCAGTTTGCCACCTACCACATGACGGATCCCCGCCTCTTCTACAACCGCGAGGATCAATGGCAGATCCCCGGCCAGTTCCGCAATCGACGGCGCATCCCCATGCAGCCGCAGTATCTCATTCTCACCTTGCCGAGGGATCCCCAAGGGGTTGCAAACCACACTCCTGAGTTCGTCCTCCTCTCCCCCTATGCCCCTGTTAACAAGCAGAACATGGTGGCTTGGATAGCGGCCCGCTGCGACGGGGAAAACTACGGCAAGCTCCTGGTGTACGAGTTTTCCAAGCAACGGCTCATCTATGGCCCGGAACAGGTGGAAGCACGGGTCAATCAGGATCCCTTAATCTCCGAGCAAATTTCCCTCTGGAACCAGCATGGGTCGCGGGTGAACCTGGGCACGCTGCTGGTCATTCCTATCGAGACTTCTTTGCTCTATGTTCAGCCCCTCTACATCGAAGCAGAACAGGGCCGCTTGCCTCAGCTCACCCGGGTGATCGCTGCCTACGAAGACCGGGTGGTGATGGAACCGACTCTCGGCCAGGCCTTAGAAGCCCTCTTTCTGCCGAGGGGCAGCCGATAGAGAAAGGGATCCCCTCCTCATTTTTGAGGCAGGTAGTTGACGAAACTTAACGGATGTTTTAAGTTTAGGTTGTCAATCTTCGCGCTTCCTTAGGGAAGTTTGACCTCATGACTACTGTTATCCAACGTCGCTCAACCAGCAACGTGTGGGAGCAGTTCTGCGAGTGGGTCACCTCCACCGATAACCGCCTTTACATTGGCTGGTTTGGGGTGCTGATGATTCCCACCCTCCTGACTGCCACCACCTGCTTTATCATCGCCTTCATTGGGGCTCCGCCGGTGGACATTGACGGCATCCGCGAGCCTGTTTCCGGTTCCTTGCTGTACGGGAACAACATCATTTCTGGGGCTGTAGTGCCCTCTTCGGCAGCCATTGGCCTGCACTTTTACCCGATTTGGGAAGCCGCCTCACTGGACGAGTGGCTGTACAACGGCGGTCCGTACCAGCTGATTGTGCTGCACTTTTTGATTGGGGTGTTCTGCTACATGGGACGCGAATGGGAGCTGAGCTACCGTTTGGGGATGCGGCCCTGGATTGCGGTGGCTTACTCTGCGCCCGTGGCAGCGGCCACAGCAGTGTTTTTGATTTACCCGATTGGGCAGGGGTCGTTTTCGGATGGGATGCCCCTGGGGATTTCGGGGACCTTCAACTTCATGCTGGTGTTCCAGGCAGAGCACAACATCCTGATGCACCCGTTCCACCAGCTGGGCGTGGCTGGCGTGTTTGGGGGTGCGCTGTTTAGTGCCATGCACGGGTCGCTGGTGACCTCGAGCCTGATTCGGGAGACCTCGGAAGAGGAGTCTCAGAACCTGGGGTACAAGTTTGGGCAAGAGGAAGAGACCTACAACATTGTGGCGGCGCACGGGTATTTTGGCCGGTTGATTTTCCAGTATGCGTCGTTCAACAACAGCCGGAGCCTGCACTTTTTCCTGGCGGCTTGGCCGGTGATTGGGATTTGGTTTACGGCGCTGGGGATCAGCATTATGGCGTTCAACCTGAACGGGTTCAACTTCAACCAGTCGATTGTGGACAGCAACGGTCGAGTGGTTGGGACGTGGGCTGATGTGCTGAACCGTGCCAACCTGGGGATGGAAGTGATGCACGAGCGGAATGCGCACAACTTCCCGCTGGATTTGGCGGCGGTGGAGGTAGCGCCTGCGGTGCGTGGCTGATGGCCTGACCTGACGGCTTGACAAAAGCAGACGATCCCCTGGCCAATGCCGGGGGATTTTCTTGTTGTTTCCCTGGCGGCAACAGTGAAGTTGCATCCATAGCCGTTTCAGTTTAGGGCGAGATGCCTGGGCTGCCAAGAAAGGCCCCACGATCAGGTGCATTCAAGGCCTTAGGTGTGGGTAGAGCAGGCAGGGTACACCGGCCAGGTAGTGGGGTTGGATGTGGGTCTGGCCAGCTTCTACACCGACAGCAATGGGCAAGTGGTGTCACATCCCCTCGCGACAGCGGGACGGAGTCCTTGGTTTCCGCTCAAACTAGGACACTGCACCCGCACCCAAAACGTTGAATTCATAGAGCCAGAAGGCTTCTCTCAATGGCCTGGGCGTCTCACCCTAACCTGAAGCGACTATAACTCAATTATCCAGACTCCATTATCTAGGCAGACATACCCCAGTTGCTTGAGGATTTGCAACTACTAAAATGTAGTTGCCCCAATCCTGATCCCCGCCAGAATTGACCGCGTTCCCCTATCCTACACATAACGGCTAATGTCTTCCCCCCGTTCTGCCAGAAACGACAAAGCCCGGAAGCGCAGCCCTACCACCTGGTCGTAGAAGGGGTTAAGTTTGCACATGGGCGGAATATGCATCACCTTGTGGCCAAACAACACCACATCTCGCTCGAAGGGACAGCGGGCCGGGATCCACCGGCAAAGGAAGTGGGCCAAGCGGGGATCGCGGATGCTGAAGTTATCGATAGCCGATTGGATGGGTCGCAATGGAGCCTGCAACCAGTCGCGCAGGTGAGTTGTAGGTTTGAAGTGCACGGAAGTCATGGAACCGGTCAGCTCCTGAGGAGCTCTGCGAGCACGTTGCCAAGAAATCGTTGTGGAACCCATAAGCTTTCACCTCACACCTTTACCTTTGAAGAAGGAGCAACCTTTGATCGATTACGGCGCATGAAATCGTCAATAATCGACAATTCTTATGCTTTGTGTCGAGTTTGTATTGAGGGAAACATCAGCCATCTCTCTTCCCTCTGTTAGTCTGCCTTCCTCAACAGAAAGCTTGCTTCTGTAAACAAGAATCTCTGCTCAATGTTGTAGAGCTACATGTTTTGTCTCCAAAAGTTAACATGTAACGAAAAATACAAAAACTCCTCTGCTCTTGTCCACCAGCCGATTCCCTGTCAGGATCCCTGAAGTTCCTCAGCTTGGGCTCTGGAGCCAGATGGGTATCCATCGCTCCTATTTCTAGGATGGAACAAGCCCTTTGGGCGGAGTAGGGGGATCCCCGTAATCACACTTGCCTTGGCAGGGTTGTTTTTCTTTTGATCGAGTTTGGCTTGGGAGCGTCTCGGTTGGGAGTTACGGAGGATAACAGCCAAGGGATGCCGGCTGCTGAGCGTTCTACAATGCCAGGAGAGATTCCCAGCGGGTGCACATCCGGCGGTGGGTTGGGATCCTTGATTTTGTCTCTGGCTTTCTTGAGAGGCTGCCCATGAAATTGGCCTATTGGATGTACGCTGGCCCTGCCCATATCGGCACGCTGCGGGTGGCCAGCTCCTTCAAAAACGTTCACAGCATCATGCACGCTCCTCTGGGAGACGACTATTTCAACGTGATGCGTTCCATGTTGGAGCGAGAGCGGGATTTTACTCCGGTAACCACCAGCGTCGTTGACCGGCAGGTGTTGGCGCGGGGATCCGACGAAAAGGTGATTCGCAACATCGTCCGCAAAGACGGGGAGGAGCACCCGGATTTGATCGTCGTCACCCCCACCTGCACTTCCAGCATTTTGCAGGAAGATCTGCATCACTTTGTCCGGCAGGCCCAGTTGGCCAGTCGCTGCGACGTAATGCTGGCAGATGTCAACCACTACCGGGTTAACGAATTGCAGGCAGCGGATCGCACCCTGCAGCAGATTGTGGAGTTCTATATCACCAAGGCTCGCAAACAGGGGGAGCTGAACGACTCGCCCCAAAAGACGGAGCGGCCTTCCTGTAACATCCTTGGCATTTCCACCCTAGGGTTTCACAATGCCCATGATCTGCGGGAGCTGAAGGTGCTGCTGCGGGATCTGGGGATCCAGCTCAACCTGGTGATCCCGCAAGGGGCCAGTGTCCACGATCTCAAACACCTGGGGCGGGCTTGGTTTAATGTGGTGCCCTACCGGGAGCTGGGGCCGATGACAGCTCGCTATCTGCAGCAGGAATTCGGCATGCCTTACATTGAGATCACCCCGATGGGGGTGGTGGAAACGGCTCGCTTCATCCGCCAGATCCAGCAGATCCTAAACGAGCAAGGGATCCCTGTCGATTATGAAGCCTACATCCAGGAGCAAACGCTGCACATTTCCCAAGCGGCCTGGTTTTCCCGCTCCATCGACTGCCAAAACCTAACCGGCAAAAAAGCGGTGGTCTTCGGGGATTCCACCCACGCGGCGGCCATCACCAAAATCCTGGCCCGCGAGATGGGGATCCACGTGGTGTGGGCGGGCAGCTATTGCACCTACGATGGGGAGTGGTTCCAGGCAGAGGTGGGAGGGTATTGCGATCAGATCTTGATGACGGAGGATCACACCCGCGTGGCGGATGCGATTGCCCAGGCGGAACCTGCCGCGATTTTCGGCACCCAGATGGAGCGGCATGTGGGCAAACGGCTGCGGATCCCTTGTGGGGTCATCTCGGCCCCCATCCACGTGCAGGATTTCCCTATCGGCTACCGGCCCTTTTTGGGCTACGAGGGCGCCAACCAAATTGTGGACTTGATCTACAACTCCTTTACCCTGGGCATGGAAGATCACCTGTTGGAGATCTTCGGTGGCCACGACACCAAGGAGGTGATTCACAAGAGCCTGAGCGCCGATTCCGACCTCATCTGGACGCGGGAAGCCCAGGCGGAGCTGAACAAGGTGCCCGGCTTTGTGCGCGGCAAGGTTAAACGCAACACCGAAAAATTTGCCCGCGAACGAGGCTTGACCGAGATCAGTGTGGAGGTCATGTACGCCGCCAAAGAAGCTTTTGGAGCTTGAAGGGATCCCGTTGACAACCTTTACCCTGGGTGGGATCTTCCATCTGACGTTTGCCTATGCGTCTCCTGGTTACCGGCGGGGCGGGCTACATCGGCAGCCACACCTGCAAAGCTCTGGCGGCCTCTGGCCATCTGCCCATCACTTACGACAACTTGGTTTACGGGCACCCCTGGGCAGTTCGCTGGGGGCCGTTGGAGATTGGGGATCTCGCCGACCGCCAGCGGCTTGATCAAGTCATCCAGCACTATCGCCCAGAAGGGGTGATTCACTTTGCTGCCTATGCCTATGTGGGCGAGTCGGTCAAGGATCCCGGCAAATACTACCGCAACAATGTGGCCGGATCCCTGAGTTTGTTGGAGGCCATGCGGGATCACGGGATCCCTTACATAGTGTTCTCCAGCACCTGTGCCACTTATGGGGTGCCAGAGCGGATTCCCATTCCCGAAAGTCATCCGCAACGTCCCATCAACCCCTACGGCCAGAGCAAGCTGATGGTGGAGCAGATCTTGCAAGATTTCCAGGTTGCCCACGGGATCCGATCCATTAGCCTGCGCTACTTCAATGCCGCCGGAGCCGATCCCGATGGCGAAATTGGGGAGGCCCACGACCCGGAAACCCACTTGATCCCCTTGGTGTTGGAGGCCGCCGGCGGCCAACGTCCTCACATCACGGTTTTTGGAGAGGACTACGATACCCCCGATGGCACCTGTATCCGCGACTACATTCACGTCACCGACCTGGCTCAAGCCCACGTGTTGGCAATAGAAGCGCTGGCCTCTGGCCGGCCCATACAACCAGCCTACAACCTGGGCAATGGCCAAGGCTTTTCCGTCAAAGAGGTCATTGCGACCGCAGCAGCCGTGACCGGAAAGCGGATCCCGGTGCAAATGGGAGCACGTCGACCTGGGGATCCCCCGCGCTTGGTGGGCGATGCCGGCGCCATCTTTCGGGATCTCAACTGGAAACCTCTCTACACCGACTTGGCCGAGATCATTCAAACTGCCTGGCGCTGGCACCAGAAGCGACCCTACTTTGGGAAAGCCAAGCCCTCGGTGAGCTAGGAACGCCTAGCCCGGCGGGCGATAGGATAGGGAGAAACCGCCCGGCTAACAACTTCCCCGCCCCGCATGGACGATAAGACCACACCCGATACCCTCGCGGTTGTCATGACCACGGTGGGATCCGAAACCGAGGCCCATCGCTTGGCTCATACCTTGGTGGCCGAACGTTATGTGGCCTGTGCCCAGGTCTTGCCCGGGATCACGTCCTACTATCGTTGGCAGGGATCCCTGCAGACCGATGCCGAGTTCCTCATCCTGCTCAAATTGCCCGCAACTGCCTATCCCCGCCTGGAACAACGGCTGCGAGAGCTGCACCCCTACGCTGAGCCCGAGATCCTGGCTCTGGCAGCCACTCAAGTGAGCACAACCTATTTGGCTTGGGCCCGAGACCAGGTAGGGTGAGGAATAGCACGAGGTTGGCCATGATCGCCCTCTACCCCGGCAGCTTTGACCCCATTACCCTTGGGCATCTCGATGTTATCGAGCGAGCCAGTCGTCTCTTTTCTAAGGTGATTGTCGCCGTCTTGAAAAACCCCAACAAAACCCCTCTGTTCAGCCCAGAGCAGCGGCAAGCCCAGATTAGCCTGTCCACGGCCCATCTCAAAAATGTTGAGGTTGATACGTTTTCAGGTCTGACGGTGGCCTACGCCCGTCAACGGGGGGCAAAGGTGATCGTGCGCGGCTTGCGAGTTTTGTCGGACTTCGATGTGGAGCTGCAAATGGCCCACACCAACAAGCTGCTGGCTCCCGAACTGGAAACCTTGTTCCTTGCCACCGCCAGCGAGCACAGTTTTGTCAGCAGCAGCCTGGTGAAGGAGGTCGCCAAGCTGGGCGGCCCCATCGATCATCTGGTGCCCGCTCCGGTGATTCGAGATTTGCGGGAGCGCTTTCCCTTGGCCTGAGGGCTCAGGGATCCCATCTCCTTCCCCAATCAAAATTCAAAGGGCTGCATCCCTGCCGTCACCGGATCAAACCCCACCGGGAAGCAGGTGCTGTGATTGTAGAGGGATCCCCTCAAATTGGCCCCTTCCAAGCAGGCTCCCTCAAGGTCGGCATAGCGCAGGTCGGCACAGCGCAGATCAGCCTTCGCCAGATTGCTGCCCCGCAGGTTGGCGTAGCGCAGGTTAGCCCCATGCAAATCGGATCCCTCGAGATTGGCCCCTCGCAGATCGACCCCCCTCAAGAAGGCATACTCCAAGCAGGACTGGGGAAAATGGCGCTCTCCCTGCCGGTAGCGGCTGAGCAACTCTGAGGCCCCTTGTAGAGCACACTGGGCAATGGTTTGAGTCATGGTACTGCTCCCAAATCAGACTGGATGCCTTATTTCTATCCTCATCCCTATCATCGGGTTGGCCGGGTTTTGATCATCCCTGCTTAACAAATAATTTCAGTTTTTGAGTGGATCGTTGCCCCCAAGTCTTTTTGATTGAAAAGATCTATCCTCAGAGATATCGAAGGCTTTCCCAATCTGCAGCTTGTGCAGCAATGTTTCTTAATCCTTTTTGCGAAGGATGCTTAACGGCTGGGCTTGATCGCCAACCCCAAACCCCACCGGGAACGCAAGCTGACCTGATCTTGCTGGGCTGTATGGATCCCTCAATTTCTTCTTTTTCAGCACTCCCCCAACCAGAAGGTGTTTCTCCAGAGCTGATTGAACCAAGATAATTGGGATAATGATCGACTGGATCACATCCGTAGTTTGCGATTGAGTAGGGATTCTCTGCAAGCGATATAGACCCTTATCTCTGTTCAGGATGTTCACCTTTCTTTAACTAGAGCTCTATGCCCAAACGTAAGCGAATCGGGATCCTCACCAGCGGCGGCGATTGTGGCGGCCTCAACGCTGTGATTCGAGCAGTGGTGCGGCGGGCCCGCGACTACGATATGGAAGTTTATGGCATCAAAGATGCGACGGCAGGGCTCATGGCTCGACCGGTGGAGGCGGAGCTGCTGGATGTGAAGCGGGTTTCCGGCATTTTGCGCTACGGCGGCACCATCTTGGGCACCGTGAACAAAGGCAACCCCTTCGCCTACCCTATGCCCGATGGCAGCTTGGTGGATCGCTCGGCAGAGGTGATCACCGGCTACCACCGGCTTGGGTTGGATGCGCTGATCGGGGTGGGGGGGGATGGCAGCTTGGCCATTCTCCGGCAACTGGCCCTGCAGGGGGATTGGAACTTTGTCGGGATCCCCAAGACCATCGACAACGATGTCGGTGCCACCGAGTACTCGGTGGGGTTCAACACGGCTTTGAGCGTGGCTGTGGAAGCTCTAGATCAGCTCACCTACACGGCCATCAGCCACAGCCGAGTCATGGTCATGGAAGTCATGGGGCGGGATGCCGGTCACATTGCCATCAGCGCCGGCATTGCCGGGGGGGCGCATGTGATTTTGATCCCGGAAATTCCCTACAAGCTGGAGAATGTCTGCAAAAGAATCCGCGACCGCAAAGAGCGGGGCAATAACTTCAGCATCGTGGTGGTGGCGGAGGCAGTTCGCACCGAGTCGGGGGAGCCGGTGACCTACACCAACAGCCTGGGGCAGTCTCTCTACGGCGGCATCGGCCATTACATCGGCAACGAGATCGCCCTGCGCACCGGCATCGAGACGCGGGTTATGGTTTTGGGCCACCTGCAGCGGGGAGGTACGCCCTCTCCTCTGGATCGCCTGCTGGGAGCAGCCTTTGGGGTGGCTGCTGTGGACTTGATCGCCCAAGGCAAATACGACCGCATGGTGGCCTGGCAAAATCGGCGGGTGGTGGATGTGCCCCTGGCAGAGGCCATCTCCCAGTATCGGCGGGTGGAGGTGGATGGGGCTTTGATCGCCACGGCCATTGGGCTGAATACCTACGTGGGCGAGGTGGATCCGCAGCTTTTGCGCAGCATTTCCCCCTGATCTTCCGGCAAAAACGACACGTGGGCAGAGACAATCTTCCAGCCGATATCGGGGAACCTGTACCACATCTGGCTTTGGCGGCCCAAGCGAGGGATCCCGTTCACCAGGCGGCGAAACTCTAGGGTGACCGAGCCGCAATCTTCCCCAAAGGTGACCACCTGCAAACGCAGCATCTCGCGGGCCAAATTCGTGGGAGGGCGCTGTTGGCGAAAAGCCTTGATCTCCTCTCCCCCGTAGAGATTTTCCCCCACACCAAAGCGCACCACCTGGGGGCCATCCCAAAACAGGCGGTTCAGGGTGGGCACATCATTGCTCGTCAGGGCAGCTTCGTACTGATGGTAGAGTTCGGTTAGCTCTGCCACCACCTCGGGGCGATTCACCACACTCATGGGCCAGGCTCTTGTGCAGTCGAGATGGGCCTTGCCATCTTATCGGCTCAAGGAGCAGCAGGAGGTTCTAAAAGAACAGCGGGATCCCCCACCTTGCTCTGTCAGACAGCAGACAGCGGCAAGACATCTCCGGGTAGTCGGATCCAAGTCTAGGGGCTGAGAACGGCTTGCAAAGACCGCACATCGCAGTAGTACACCTGATGGCGGTGGGCATACCCCTTCAGCTCCACAGCCTGATGGGAGAAGCAGGCGGCTGCCTGCCCCAGCTGTTTGGCCAAGCAGGTATAGGTGTCCTGGCTGATCGCCAGGTCGGCGTTGAGGGTGCGGGTAGCGCTCTCGATGCGAAAGGCCAAATTCACCGTATCTCCCAGAGCCGTATATTCTTGGCGGGTGTTGTTGCCCACCTGGCGCACGATCGCCGAGCCTGTGTTGACCCCTGCCCCCAGACGAATGGGAGAAGGCAGCGGAAACTCACCGTTCAGCTGCTCGGTCATTTGAAACAGCTTCGCTATGGCCTGCAAAACCGACTTCACATCGAGGTGAATTCCCGGCACTTCCGTGCCCAGAGAAGCAGTGTTGGCTTGGGGCACATGGAACCAAACGGCCATAATCGCATCGCCAATGTATTTATCGACAGTGCCCCCGTACTGCTGAATGATATCCCCCCCCCGCCGGAACCAATCTCCCATCACCTGGGAAAGCAGGCGCTCGTCCAGTTGTTGAGTCAGTTGTCCGTACCCTCGCACATCGACCACCGCCACCGAGATCAGCCAGCGGGTTTGTAAAACCAGGGTGTCCGAAGGTTTGGCCGCGGGGCTGGGTTCTGAGCTGGCCAGGGATCCGCTGTGGAACTCCAGCTGGGATTGTCCAAGGATGAGGTGATCCCCATCCTGCAGCAGGGTGGGAATGCTGACGCGGCGATTGTTGACAAACGAGCCGTTGCGGCTGCCCAGATCGATGAGATAGATGCTGTTGTTGTCGAGGTATTGCAGCAGGGCATGTTGGCGGGAAACGCTGGGATCGCTCAAGACGATGGCGTTGTCCTCATCACGGCCTAGGGTCCAAGCGGTCGCTCCCGAGAGAACGTGTTTTCTTTGGCTGCCATCCGGCTCTTTTAAGACTACATAGGGTGCGGCGGTGGCGGCAGATTCGCCTGTGACGCTCATGATGGGATAAGTTGTAGACGCGACCACACTTCAATAAATACGATACCCCGCTTGCCTTCGGTTGATGGGGGGTATCCGGGCTCGATTTCTGAGCCGCCTCTGCTGGGAGATGGAGGTCTGAGGATGGGCTTGGCGGGGGGCCGACCCGACCGGTATCATTTTGTGTAGATACGTTAAGGTCTATGCTGGATCCCTCCCATCCCATTCCCGCTGAGCAACAGCCGCTCCGGCAATATGCAGAGCTGAGGGAAGCCTTTCCTTTTTCCTGGCCTGCTTTGGGGTGGATCCCTTACTTAAAACGAATCTTTGGGGTTTGGGGAGCTGTTGTGCTGGCGGTTTCCCCGCTGGTTTGGAGCAGCTTTGCCGGAGATTGGGGCCACTTTGTCTCTGGGTCGGTGCTGGGGGCCAATGTCTTGCTCGGCCTGGTGTTGCTCCATCTCTACCTGGGATGGGCTTATGTGCGGCGGCGCTTGGTACAAGCCCAGATTCCCTATGAAGAAAGTGGCTGGTACGATGGGGCGATGTATGCCAAGTCAGAAGAGGAGCTGGCTCAGCATCGGCTGATTGTCAGGTATCAGATTGATCCTGTGTTGCAGCGCCTGCGACGGAGCTTGTGGGGCGTAGTGGGCTTGAGTGGGTTGGTGGCCCTGCTGTGGCCTCTGGGGTAGGCAGTTGGTTGGCTGTTTTTAGGATCCCGGACAGTGCACATCACTTCTGATCTGGCTCAAACCTTGCGACCCACCGCTGTGGCCATCGGGAACTTCGATGGCTTGCATCTGGGCCATCAGAAGGTGCTGCAGCCGATTCGAGATTCTCTTCAGGGGGTGCGCACTGTCCTCACCTTTCATCCCCATCCCCAGGAAGTCTTGACGAGGCGGCCTCAGCTGTTGCTCACTCCCCCTGCCGAAAAGCTGGCTCTGTTGGCGCAAATGGGCTTTGAGCAGGTGGTACTGCTCCCCTTCACCCCTGCATTTGCCTGCCAGCCCCCCCAAGAGTTTATCCGAACGGTACTTGAACAGGGCCTGCGCGTTCGCCATCTCAGCGTCGGTTGGGATTTTTGCTTTGGTCACCGTCGCTCCGGCAACGCCCAAACGCTCCAGGCTTGGGGATCCGAGCGCTGCATTCCGGTGGAGGTGATCCCGGAGGCGAAACTGAACGGGGAACGGGTGAGCAGCTCTCGCATTCGAGCTGCCTTGGCGACTGGGGAGGTGTCCACCGCCGAAGCGCTCTTGGGTCGTCCTTACCGGCTAACGGGAGAAGTGGTGCAAGGGGATCAGCGGGGCCGACAACTGGGCTTTCCCACCGCCAACCTCCGCTTGCCTCCGGAGAAGTTTTTGCCCCGCGATGGGGTGTACAGCGTTTGGGTGGATGTGCCTGCTGCTGCGGCAGCTCTGCCTGGGGTGATGAACATTGGCCATCGGCCCACCTTTGCCGGTTTACAGCACACCGTCGAGGTGCATCTATTGGATTGGACAGGAGATCTCTACGGGCAAGAGGTGCGGGTGGCGCTACGGGGCTTTATCCGCCCAGAGCGGAGATTTCCCACGGTGGCAGATTTGATTCAGCAAATTCAGCAAGATTGCCAAACAGCCCGCCAGCAATTGGGTTTGGCTGAGCAAGTGGGTATGGTGTAGGGGGATCTATGCCGAAGAGAGCTCGCAAGCGCCAAGGCTCACCCAGGCGCTGGTGCCATCTCGCCAGTATTCTTTTTTCCAGATGGGGGCGTTGTGCTTGAGGGTGTCGATGGCAAATTGGCAGGCAGCAAACCCTTCGGCCCGATGAGGGGTGCCCACCGCCACCAAGACGCTGATCTCGCCAATGCGCAGCTTGCCGATGCGGTGGTGGATGACCACACTGTTGGCATCTGGCCAGCGCTGCTGAATTTGTCGGGCAATATCGGCGAAGACCTTCAGGGCCATGGGCTCGTAGGCTTGGTATTCCAGGTAATCGACAGGGCGGCCATTGGTGTTGTCTCGAACAGTGCCGCTCATCACCACCACGGCCCCATTGCCCGGATGGTAGGCCTCTTGGTGGACACGGTCGATGGACAGGGGAGCCAGGGTAATCTGGAAGGAAGTCTTCAGGACGGTCAGGAGCATGACTCTAGTCAATAATAAGCTCAACTATACTGAAAATAATGTATAATATGTTCAGTACGGATTACTACCAGTTGATCTTTCTGTTTACTTTCGAGTCTGCCAACATGGTAGCCAAAGCAAAGCAGAAAATTGGTAGTAAGACGACACGGAAACTGCGCTTTGGGTATTCTACTCAAAGCTTTGCGGGATACCGCCATTCTGGTTGGAAACAAACAGAATGCTATCGCTGCATAGTTGAACAGTGATGTTCAGCAGTGTTCAGCGTAAATGTATCAGATTCATGATGGCCCAATAAGGGATCCCCACAGCAATGCTATCGCTTCTGACCATTCCACCGTAGCCCCGTAGGTGTCCCCCGTGTGCCCTCCCAACTGGCGGTAGATCCAATAGCCCACGGCCCAAGCCCCCAGAGCGGATCCCAGCGTCCAGAGCAGCAAAGGGGGCCAAGCCAAGATCCCAGCCCAGCCCAACCCCCCGGTGATGGCCAGCACAAGCAGAGTGCCCGGCCACAGGGATCCCGGCAAGGAGGTGGAGTCCTTGAGGAAGCGGGCGGATCCCTGCTCGCGCAGGTAGGGGTACAGGGCAATGGCGAGCAACTGGCCCCAACGCCCCCAAGCAGGCACCAGCAGCAAGAGGGGCCAAGGTTGAAGGCTACTCAGGGCAGCAAATTTCAGCAGCAGCACCAGCACCAAGGCCAGCACCCCATAGGCCCCAGTGTGGCTGTCGCTCATCACCTGCAGGCGGCGACGGGATCCCTGCAAGTCAGATTTTTGCCCATCCTCAGTTGAACGTTCCGGATCCCCTTTGTAAGGATTCTTGTGGACATTGATCGCCAAGCCATCGGCAGTATCGGCCACCCCGTCCAGGTGCAGCCCACCGGTCAAGAGAACCCATAGGGCCAAGAGCAAAGCGGCCCGCACCGGATTGGGGAAAACCTGCAGCAGGATCCCGGCCAAGGAGAGGATCCCGCCCAGCAACACACCTACCCCCGGCAGCCAGGCGGCAATGCCCTCAAACGGCAAGTCTCCGACCCACCCCAGAGGCAGGGCCGTGTAGAAAGTCAAGGCTGCCCAGAAGCGCCGCAATCGCTCAGTCCTTGAGTCTGTGTAAAGGGATCCGCCAATCCAGCCCTCTGGGAGAGAAAATAGGAATCCTTGCGAACGGTGCGCCCCACCACAATGGTGAGCTTGACAATGGTGAGCTTGGCCACCAAAGCTCCGATGGCGCCCACCGCGGCCAACACCAGAAAGAGGGCTGCTTTTTCAGAAAGACTGGGATCCGCGGAGTCTGGTTCGAGTTCATGCTGAAGATCCTCCATCGCGCGGGTTGGCAGTTCCAACTCAGTCTGCCTTAGGGGGCCGGGAACTCTCTTGGATCCCTTGCCCCGGCTCTCCCTGAGAGCTAGAAGGAATGGGCCCCAGAGTCACCGGATGTATTCCTTCAACACGCTGTTGCGGTTGGGGTGGCGCAGCTTGCGCAGGGCTTTGGCCTCGATCTGCCGGATCCGCTCGCGGGTGACATTAAAGATCTGGCCGATTTCCTCCAGAGTTTTCATGCGGCCATCATCCAAGCCGTAGCGCAACTTCAACACATCCCGTTCGCGGGCGGTGAGGGTTTCCAAAACGCTTTCCAGATCTTCTCTGAGCAAGACTTTGGCCACCCGATCCTCCGGCGTCTCCCCCTCTGACTCGATAAAGTCTCCCAGCCGAGAATCCTCTTCCTTGCCGATGGGGGTTTCCAAAGAGATGGGGAGCTGGGCCGACTTGGCGATAAAGCGCAACTTCTCGATGGTGATCTCCATGCGGGTGGCGATCTCCTCTTCGGTGGGCTTACGGCCCAATTCCTGAGAAAGCAACTTGGTCACCTTTTTGATGCGGGAGATCGTCTCGTAGAGGTGGACGGGCAGGCGAATGGTGCGGGATTGGTCGGCAATGGCACGGGTGATGGCCTGTCGAATCCACCAGGTGGCGTAGGTGGAGAACTTGTAGCCCTTCTCGTGGTCGAATTTCTCGGCTGCCCGGATCAGGCCCAGGGATCCCTCCTGAATCAGATCTTGAAAAGACAGGCCCCGGTTCATGTACTTTTTGGCGATGGACACCACCAAACGCAGGTTGGATTGCACCATCTTTTCTTTGGCCCGCCGCCCCCGATGCAACCGCCGCCGAAACTCCGGCAAGGACATCTTGACCTCCTCTGCCCAGAGGGTGTCCGGCACTTCTTCTGGGTCTGACCAGAGGCCCATGCGCTGAAAAACGGCCTCGCGAGCGCGCTCTAGCTCCAGCAGATCGGCAATTTTTCGGGCCAACTCAATTTCTTCATCGGCCCGCAGCAGCCGAATACGCCCAATTTCCTGTAAGTAGACCCGGATAGAGTCATCGGTGTAGGGCTTTTTCTTACTGGCAGCTTTGCGCTTTGAGCGACCTTTGGCACCGGCGGCGGCAGCCTCTCCATCCTCCTCTGCTGCCTCTTCGTCGTCGTCATCCTCATCAAAAGCATCAGTGTCACCGGTATCCAGTTCGCTCTCGAGGGTATCTGTCTCGGTGTCCAACTCCAGGGCGCTGGAAGGTGGATTTTCCAGATCCGGTTCGAGAAGAGCTGTTTTACCCGATTTCACCAATTCCTTTGCTTGAGCCATGCTGAGTTCCTCGTGATCCTAATCACAGACAAATGAAGGTGACTAAGGGAGCTTAGACGCCAAAGGGAGAGGAGCAAGTTGCAGCTCTGCTGCATCCCACAACGCCAGAGTGAGGGAGCCGATATCCGCAAGCCAAAGCCTGACTTGCCCTAGGCCAGCCTGCCCGCTTCTGAATAACCGATTGCTCGGGTCAATCTGGAAGCAGATATCGCTCATGGAGCTCAACTGAACTGGCGCAAGACTCGTCTTGATGGACGGGGCCTCTCGAGGTGGCGAAAGGTGGATCTTTCTCTTCGTCGATCCTGCGACGGAGTGCGAGGCACTTTACCAAGGGGACGGAACATTCAGCACCTCAACCACTCCAACCTGCGAGGAGAAGATCGCTCTACAGCAGGCAGCAAACGACTCTGGGGGGAGCCTTTGCGAGCAACTGTAGCCGTTCACACCAAAACGTCTTCCCTAAATTAGCCCGACCTGGGGGAAACAGCAACGGGGCAGGCAAAGAAAATGTTAAATTCACCTCAACAATGGCCAAGATGGGATCCCTGGCCCCTCGGTCTAGTCCGGGCAAATGGCTCGATGCTAACTTAAATCAGACTCTAGGTCGATGACACCCTGCCTGTCTTTGACTTCTATGACCCATCCCTTCCTGCACTGTCTCCAGGAACGTGTAATTGTCTTCGATGGGGCGATGGGATCCTCCCTCCAGGCCCAGAACCTGACGGCAGCGGATTTTGGTGGGCCGGAGCTGGAGGGTTGCAACGAGATGCTGGTGCTGACCAAGCCGGAGGCGGTGGAGCGGGTACACCGCGGCTTTCTGGAAGTGGGGGCCGACGTTGTTGAGACCAATACCTTTGGGGCCACCTCCATCGTCTTGGCCGAGTACGGGATCCCGGAAAAAGCCTACGAGCTGAACGTGGCAGCAGCCCGTTTGGCCAAGCGGGTAGCAGCCGAGTTTTCGACGCCGGAAAAGCCCCGTTTCGTGGCCGGCTCCATCGGCCCCACCACCAAGCTGCCCACCCTGGGGCACATCAGCTTTGACGACATGCGCTCCAGCTTTGCCGAGCAGGTGCGGGGGTTGATCGACGGCGGGGTGGATCTGCTCATCATCGAGACCTGCCAGGACATTTTGCAGACCAAGGCGGCCCTGGTGGCCGTGCAGCAGGAGTTTGCCCAGCGAGGGATCCGCCTGCCGGTGGTGGTGTCCCTGACCTTTGAGGTGCAGGGGACAATGCTGGTGGGCACGGAGATCGGGGCGGCCCTGGCCATCCTGGAGCCCTATCCCATCGATGTGCTGGGCCTCAACTGTGCCACTGGCCCAGACAAGATGGTCGAACACATCCGCTATCTGTCCCGCCATTCTCCTTTCCCCATCTCCTGCATCCCCAACGCTGGCCTGCCGGAAAACATCGGCGGCAAAGCCCACTACAAGCTCACCCCGGAGCAGTTGCGCTTCCACCTGGAGCACTTTGTGCGGGATCTGGGGGTGGCAGTGGTGGGAGGCTGCTGTGGCACCCGTCCGGAGCACATCGCCGCCTTGGTGGAAGCCGTGCAGGGGTTGCGGCCCAAACGTCGTAGCATCGAACGGATCCAGGCTGCTGCCTCGATTTATGCCCCTCAGCCCTACCTGCAGGACAACTCGTTTTTAATCATCGGCGAGCGCCTCAACGCCAGCGGCTCCAAAAAGATGCGGGAGCTGCTCAACGCCGAAGACTGGGACGGCCTGGTGGCCCTAGCGCGGGAGCAGGTGCGGGAGGGATCCCACATCCTGGACGTGAATGTGGACTACGTGGGCCGGGATGGCGTGCGGGATATGCGGGAGCTGGTCTCGCGGCTGGTTACCCAAATCCCAATTCCCCTGATGCTGGATTCTACCGATTGGCAAAAGATGGAGGCGGGCCTCAAGGTGGCGGGAGGCAAATGTCTGCTCAACTCCACCAACTACGAGGATGGGGAAGAACGTTTCCTAAAGGTGCTGGAGCTGGCCAAAACCTACGGCGCCGGGGTGGTCATCGGCACCATCGACGAAGAGGGCATGGCCCGCACTGCCGACAAGAAGTTCCAGATTGCCGAGCGCGCCTATCGTCAGGCGGTTGAGTACGGGATCCCGCCCTACGAGATTTTCTTTGACCCTTTGGCCTTGCCCATTTCCACCGGCATCGAGGAAGACCGTAGCAACGGAGCAGCCACCCTGGAAGGGATCCGCCGTATCCGCCAGGCTTTCCCGGAGACCCACATTCTCTTGGGCATTTCCAACATCTCCTTTGGGCTCTCGCCGGCAGCCCGCGTGGTGTTGAACTCGGTGTTTTTGCACGAGTGCCGCGAGGCCGGCCTGGATGCCGCTATCGTCAGTGCCGCCAAGATCCTGCCCCTGAACAAGATCCCCGAAGAGCAGCAGCAGGTGTGTCGGGATTTGATCTGGGATCGGCGAGCGTTCAACGCTGAGGGCATTTGCACCTACGATCCTCTGGCGCGGCTGACGGAGCTGTTTGCGGGCGTTTCCGGGAAGGAACTGCGCTCTGGCGGATCTTTTGCAGATTTACCCCTGGAGGAGCGGCTGCGGCGGCACATCATCGACGGCGAGCGGATTGGCCTGGAAGAAACCTTGGCAGAGGCGCTGCAGAACTATCCCCCCCTGGAGATCATCAACACCTTTTTGCTGGATGGCATGAAAGAGGTGGGGGAGCTGTTCGGTGCCGGCAAGATGCAACTGCCCTTTGTGCTGCAATCGGCAGAAACCATGAAAGCGGCGGTGAAATACCTGGAGCCCTTCATGGAAAAGGTGGAGGGGGGAGTGTGCAAGGGCACCTTCTTGATCGCTACCGTCAAGGGGGATGTCCACGACATCGGCAAAAACTTGGTGGACATCATCCTCACCAACAACGGCTACAAAGTCATCAACCTGGGCATCAAGCAGCCGGTGGAGAACATCATCGAAGCCTATGAAAAGAGCAAGGCCGACTGCATTGCCATGAGCGGCCTGTTGGTGAAATCCACGGCCTTTATGAAAGAGAATTTGGAGGTGTTTAACGAGCGGGGCATCACCGTGCCGGTCATCCTAGGAGGGGCGGCCCTTACCCGCCGCTTTGTGGAAGAAGACTGCCGCAAGACCTACAAAGGCCAGGTGATCTATGGCCGCGACGCCTTCGTCGATCTCCACTTTATGGATCGGCTGATGCAGGCCAAAGCTGCTGGCCGCTGGGACGACCGGCTGGGTTTTCTGGATGACTTGGAGCAGGGATCCCCCTCTGCCAATGGCCAGAAAGAGGCTTCTTGGGTTCCAGAGGAAACGGATCCCAGCCTGCCCCCTGCGGAGACCACCGTGGGAGCTGCTCCCGCCCTCACCCTCTCCGAGTCCCAAGACACCCGCCGCTCTGAAGCCGTTGCCCTGGAGACCGAGCGACCCATCCCGCCTTTCTGGGGATCCCAGGTTCTCACCTCAGATCAGATCCCTTGGCCGGAAGTCTTCTTCTACATCGACAAGCAGGCCCTGGTGGCCGGACAATGGCAGATTCGCAAGCCCCGCGACCAGTCGGCGGAGGAGTTTGCCGAGTTTATCGCCACCCAGGTGGAGCCGGTGATCGAGCGCTGGAAGGAGCGGATCCTGGCAGAAGATCTGCTGCACCCCCAAGTGGTCTACGGCTATTTCCCGGCCCAGGCAGAGGGGAACACTTTGATCCTCTTCGACCCGGCCAGCTTCCCGGAGCTGTTTGCCCTGGAGCCCGACTCCACCACCTACTTCCAACTGCCGACGGTCGAGCGGCCCCAGCTTTCTCCCCAGGTGCGGGAGCTGGCCCGCTTCACCTTCCCCCGCCAAAAGAGCGGCCACCGCTACTGTATCGCTGACTTCTTTGCCGATCGCTCCACTGGCCTAGTAGATGTCTTCCCCATGCAGGCGGTTACGGTGGGCCCAGAGGCCACCGCCTATGCCCAGCGCCTCTTTGCCGAGGGCCAGTACACCGACTACCTGTATTTCCACGGCCTGGCTGTGACCCTGGCGGAAGCCCTGGCGGAATGGTGCCATGCCCGCATCCGGCGGGAGCTGGGGTTCGGCCACGAAGATAGCCCCGACATCCGCAAGATCCTGCACCAGGGCTATCGGGGATCCCGCTATAGCTTCGGCTATCCCGCCTGCCCCAACATTGCCGACCAACGGGTTCTGCTGGAGCTGCTCCAGGCCGAGCGCATTGGCCTCACCATGGACGAAAGCGATCAATTGGATCCGGAACAGTCCACCACTGCCATCGTTGCTTACCATCCGGCAGCCCGCTACTTCAACACTTAGCTTGTCGGGGTGTGGGGGTAGCTAAGCCCCGCACTGTACTCGTAGAGTCAGTGTCGGGATACAGATACCCCCACATGGTGTATGATGGGAGTACTTGCACAAAACGGCTTTTGCCGGAATCTGGTGCAACTACGCGGTAGGGCATTCCGTGTCTGCTCGTGGAGGGTTCTTGCGTAGGCTCCCCGATGAAGCGAGAAGCCCACGCTGTACCCGTAGGGTCAGCGATGGGAGTATGTCACGCCCTCATCTCCAACCTCTCTCAGGGGGAGAGGGGGAACTGTCGAGAACGGCTAGCGGGATCCCAGGCGGGAGCGGCTGTTCGCGTCAGCGGTGCGGAGCACTCCGCAGGGGGAAGCCCACGACCAAGATCAAGGTAACCAGAATGATCAAGGTGGAGAGGGCATTGATTTCCGGGGTAACTCCTCGTCGCGCCGTGCTGTAGATCAAAATTGGCAAGGTCAGGCTCTCCGGCCCACTGGTAAAAAAGGAGATGACAAAATCATCTATCGAAAGGGTAAAAGCCAGCAAAGCGGCAGCTTGGATCCCTGGCATGGCCAAGGGCAAGGTGACATAGCGTAGCTTTTGCCAGGTGTTTGCATAGAGGTCATAGGCTGCTTCTTCCAGGGCGGGATCCAAAAGTTGGAGACGGCTGCGCACCACAATAGCCACAAAAGCAATCTGAAACGTAATGTGGGCCAAGATCATCGTCCCCAAGCCCAGCTCAAAGAGGCCCGTGTAAAAGCGCACAAACTGGTAGAACAGCAGCAGCGCGATGGCCATCACAATATCGGGGACGATCACCGGCAACAGCATCAGCCCCTGCAGGATCTTTTTACCGGGGAAGCGATAGCGATACAGCCCATAGCCCAGCAGGGATCCCAGCAGCGTGCTGACCAGCGTGCTGACCAACGCCAGGACGAGGGTATTTTGCGTGGCCTGCCAGACCAGGGCATTCTGAAACAGGGAAAGGTACCAATCGAAGGTAAAACCTGTCCACGCCAGGCCAAAGCGGGCTCGGTTAAAGGAGTAGACGGCGATCAGCAGAATTGGCAGGTAGAGAAAGCCATAGATGGCATAGCTGACTCCCCGCAGCCAGGTGGGTATCCTTGCCAACATTCGGCCAACATTCGTGTGTGGTATCTCGGTTGTCTCTATCCCACTGTAGAGCAGACCGCCAAAATTGCAGCAACTCCCTAGGCTTTATACACCCGCCTACAACCCTGTCCATCACGCTAAAGTCCGTTATCAATGGGATATCAATGTGAGGTTATCTGTGGCTGGATTTGTTGAATTGATGATGGGATCCCTGAAGCTGTAAAGACGGCAATCAAAGAACGTGAGCCAAACGAAATGTTTTGCTGTTCGCGCTAGGGGGACGGAGTCCTTGCCTTATTCGGGCAACCCGATACCTGTGACTGGGAAATTGGCAGCACAGGCATTCCCCAACGCCGGCAGTGGGCACTTCCGCGAGGATTGCTAAACTTAGGCTCGGAGTGGTGTGAAAAAGCTGCAACCCATGCCCAAAAGCAGTTCTGGTCGTGTTCGAGAAAAACAAAATCCAGAGGAACCGCACGCGAAAACCAAGGGTATGTCTCGGCCTGTCGGTCGCGTCAGCGGGACGGAGTCCAAACCGTTGCGGTGGGGCAATACAGCCTACTGGGAGGCGGCTGGGCTGATGTTGCTAGGGATCCTGCTGATCGTCTATCGCTGGCGGGGCACCCTGCTGATGTTGATCAATCCCGGCTACGTGAATGTGGCGCTGTTGGCCGGGCTGTGTCTGTTGGGCTTGGGGATTGGCCGTTGGCGAGGAGCCAAAGTTGCCTCTTCTGAAGTCCATGCCTCACTATTGGGGCCGCGGCTGGGCGCAGGACTGTTGATCCTGACGGCCCTGCTGGGGTTTTGGGTCGAGCCACGACCACTCTCCAGCCAAACTGCCCTCAACCGAGGGGTATCTCCCTATCTGGGGGTATCTCGTAGCCAGCCGCAGGCTTTTCGCCCCAAGCTCGACCCCCGTCAGCGAACTCTGCTGGACTGGGTGCGCACCTTGGATGTCTACCCGGATCCCTACACCTATGAAGACCAGCCGGTGCGGGTGCAGGGGTTCGTCATTCCTGACGAGCGACCCGACCACTTTGTTATTGCTCGGTTTTTGGTTAGCTGCTGTGCTGCCGATGCTTACCCCGTGGGCTTGCCGGTGCGCTGGCCAGAGGCAGAACAGTTAACTGCCGACAGTTGGCTGCGTCTGGAGGGGCGCATGGCTGTGGAGCAGCGGGATGGCCAATCTCAGTTGGTAATCGCTGCCGAGCAGGTGGAGCCGATACCGGTGCCGCCAAACCCCTATGCCGACGAATAAGAGCAGGCGCTTAGATATCGGTTTAGATATCGGTTTCGCTCAGCTTGGCGCTCAGGTAATCGAAGGGCTCGGCCACAAAGCTATAGTCTTCGCCGGAGCCAAGCAGCTCCAGGGTGCGGGTTTTCATGTTTTGAATGCCAATCACCGTCGGGGCGATGGGCACGCCGAGGGAGTTGTAGGTCTCCCGCAAGCCCGCCAACACCCGCTCATCCAGAATGCTGTTATCGGCAGCCACCAGCGCGTAGGAAGCGTAGCGCAAGAAGTAGTCCATATCCCGCAAACAGGTGGCGTAGCGGCGGGTGGTGTAGGCGTTGCCTCCCGGACGGATGAGATCCGGCACCTGGGCGAACATGGCCGCAGCAGCCGTTTTGACGATATCCACCGAGTTGAGATTGATCACGTTTACGGCTTTGATGCGCCGCAGCCCAGAGTCGTAAAAAGCCTTGAGCGCATCCATTGCCTCCCGATCCAAGTAGCGGCCCGTCAGGTCGTAGGTTTTGATCAGCGTGGTTACGGCATCCCGCATATCCCCAACTCCGTTCCTGTGACTTTACTTTGCAAAGTAGCTTGAGATGAAAAAATGAGAAGAGATTTTGCCGGACAACATCCAAAGGTCAGCCCTGGAGAATTGAACCAGAGCCCGGCAACGGCAACGCTTCAGGCTCCCATTCGCCCTCAGAAGTTTAGCATGCGGGGGTTTCTTTCCCACTTCCCTCTGAGACAATGGCCAATGTTGTTACAAAAATGTAACCTTTCTGCAACACTCTAGGGATCCGGCGACAACACCCGCAGCGGCTTGAGCTGACCTGCCTGACCGTACCCCAAGCCCAAAAACTTGCCCTCCTCATCCAGCACCCGCAAAGTAGGGGCACCGATAATGGGCCGGTCGAGGGGAATGGCCTGACCCTGCAGCCACTGCTCCGCTTTGGCGGAAGAGAGTTCTACTGCCTCCCAATCGGCAAATCCCCACTCAATGGGCAACAGGGCGGCAGCGGGATCCGCGGATCCCTGCCATTTCTCCAGGGGCAGGCTTTCTGCGATGCGAAAGGGGCCACTTTGCAGCCGTCGCAGCCGGCTCATCAGCCCTCCACAGCCCAATTTTTCCCCCACATCGCGGGCAAGGGCACGGATATAAGTGCCGGGGCCACAGGCAATTTCTAGATCCACTTCCGGAAAGTCTCCGGCTCGCCAGCCCAGGACCCGCAGTTGCTGAATAACCACCCGCCGCGGCTCCAACTGGAGTTCTGCAGCCTCCACGCCGGCACGGGCCAACTGGTAGAGCTTTTTCCCCTGGCGCTTAAGGGCGCTGTAGAGGGGCGGTACCTGCCAGATCTCGCCGGTAAACTCCCGCAAGCACTGCTCTACCTGCTCGCGACTCAACCCAGGACAAGGGGATCCCAACCGGATCTGCCCTTCAGCATCGTCGGTGTCGCTACGCTGTCCCAATCGGAAGGTTGCTTGATACACCTTATCCCCCGACAAAAACGACAAAAAGCGTGTCGCTCGCCCCACAGCAATGGGCAAAACCCCCGTTGCTGCCGGATCCAGAGTACCCCCATGCCCCACCTTGCGGGTGCGCAAGACCCGCCGCACCGCCGCCACACAGTCGTGGGAGGTGAGCCCCACCGGTTTGTCCAGGTTGAGAAAGCCCTCCAGGGATCCCATGCCAGGCATAATATGCATCAACAGTTAAGATTTGTAACTGAGCTGCCCCAGCGCTTAACATGGGGTTAACTTCCGTCTCCAAGTTTGAAGCACCCATGGCTCAGTCTGACCTGTTCTCTCAGCCTATCTGGCAACGCCTCCTGATGATTGCCCCCTTTTTCCTGTGGGGCTCGGCGATGGTGGTGATGCGAGACGCCCTCTCCGAGACCACCCCCCTCTTTATTGCCATTCTGCGGTTGTTGCCGGCAGGGATCCTGGTTCTTGCCTTTCGGCTCTGGCAGGGGCGGGGTTCTGCGTCTCACGCCTGGCATCCCAGAGGGCTGCGCGGCTGGCTATGGGTGTTGGCGTTTGCGCTGGTGGATGGCACATGTTTTCAGGGATTTTTGGCCCAAGGGCTGAAAGAGACAGGGGCGGGCCTGGGATCCGTGCTCATTGACTCGCAGCCGCTGGCGGTGGCTTTGATGGCCACCTGGTTTTATCGAGAGCGGATGGGATCCCTGGGCTGGCTGAGCCTGGGGCTGGGGGTTTTCGGCATTGGCCTCATCGGCCTATCCGGTGGGGGATCCCTGCAGTTGGGGGCCGGCGTCGTTTGGATGTTGATGGCCTCCCTGTCGATGGCATTTGGCACCGTGATGATGCCCAAGGTGGCGGAGGTGGCAGATCCGGTGCTGGCGACGGGCTGGCACATGGTGTTGGGCAGCCTGCCCTTGATCCTGCTGTCGGGACTGACGGAGACTCAGCAATGGCAACACCTGAGCGGAACCCACTGGCTGGGCCTTCTCTACGCTTCGGTGATGGGGAGCGCCTTGGCCTATGCCCTCTTCTTCTATTTCGCCTCTCAGGAAAACCTCACCGAGTTCAGCTCCCTGACCTTCCTCACCCCCATCTTTGCCCTGCTGTTTGGCAGCACCTTTCTGGGGGAATCGCTGACGCGGCTGCAATGGCTGGGAGTGGGCATCACTCTGGTCTGCGTGTATTTGATTAACCACCGGCAAGAATGGCAGGAGCGCCTCCACCTGGGCTGGAAAGGGATCCTCTCAGAGCTGGGTTTGGATTGGCTGGTGAGCGCCTTGAGCACCGTCGAGATCCGCGATGGCAACCCCGACTGATCAAAGCTTGGGCAGGGATCCCTCAGGGGGGTAAGAACCCCATGGCCTCTCTCACCCTTTGTAGCGTTTGCTCGGCGATGGCCCGGGCCTTAGCGGCATTCTCCCGAATCAGAACGAGCAGGTGGTCGGGGTTGCTCCACAGTTCCCGGTAGCGCTGCTGAATGGGCTCCAGGGCAGCGATGATGCTGTCGGCAAGGAGGGGCTTGAACTGCCCCCACCCCATCTCGGCACACTCAGCCGCCACCGCCTCCTTGCTTTTGCCGGAGGTGAGCATGTAAATCGTCAACAAATTGTGGGCTTCGGGACGAGCCGGATCGTCAAAAGTAATGCCCCGAATGGGGTCGGTCTTGCATTTTTGGATCTTCTTGCGGATGGTATCCGGGTCATCCAGCAGATGAATACGGCTGAAATCCGAGGGATCCGACTTGGACATCTTCCGCGTACCGTCGGTTAAGCTCATCACCCGCGCCCCCTCCGGACGAATCAGGGCCTCTGGGATCAGAAACACCTCTCCAAAACGGTCATTGAAGCGGCGAGCAATGTCCCGACACAGCTCAATATGCTGCCGCTGATCCTCCCCCACTGGCACATACTTGGGTTGGTAGAGCAAAATATCCGCCGCCTGCAAAATCGGGTAGCTGAACAAGCCAACGCTGGTCTCCTCCCCCTGTTTTTCCTTCTTCTCCTTGTATTGGATCATGCGCTCCGCCCAGTTCATGGGGGTGATGGTGTTGAACAGCCAGGCCAGCTCCGTATGGGCAGGCACGTGGGACTGGACGAATAGCACGCAATGCTCCAGGCTGAGACCGCAGGCCAAATAAAGGGCAAACAGCGAACGGGTTCGCTCCCTCAGCAGCTTAGGATCCTGAGGAACGGTGATGGCGTGTTGATCGACGATGCAAAAAAAGTTCTCGTAGTGCTCCTGCTCGGCCACCCAATTCTTAATCGCCCCCAAGTAGTTGCCCAAATGCAGTTCGCCAGAGGGCTGAATGCCAGAGAGGGTGCGCGGCTTGGCCATAGGGAAAGCAAATCTCAAACGCCAACAAGACGGAGGACAAGAGCAAGGAAAGTCTTTTTCAGGATATCAAGAGAGGCGCAACCCGTTGGTTCATGATGGAAAAAAGACGCCCAACCCCACACCATGTTAGACTCAGAACCCGAACTGTTACGTGCTGCCAACCACTATGTGCTGCTGATACCGGGCTTGCCGGAGCAATTTCTCAGCCCTGAGGAATTGCAGGAGTTTCTCATGCGGCTGTTGCAGGAACATCCCCACTTGGTGGATGCAGATCTGGCCCGCTATCCCACCCCTCAAGCGCAGGCACAGCGGCTGATCGACACCGCCTGTGAGCTCGAGGTTTGCCCCGGCGAAACTGTGCAGTGGCATCCTGTGCGCCTGAGCAAGCGCTCCTCGACACGGTCTTAACAGGCTCGGAAGTTCCTTGGCCAAGCCGTTCGCAGCCTCGTTGCAGCAGCGTTGCAGTTCCCCTCCCGCAGGCATAGCAAAAACCTCACCAGAGGTGGGGCGGGCAGTACGGGGTTGTGTTTCGGATCCCGCCTTGAGCGTGATACAACGCAAGAGTAGAGCATGACTCTAGTCAATAATAAGCTCAACTATACTGAAAATAATGTATAATATGTTCAGTACGGATTACTACCAGTTGATCTTTCTGTTTACTTTCGAGTCTGCCAACATGGTAGCCAAAGCAAAGCAGAAAATTGGTAGTAAGACGACACGGAAACTGCGCTTTGGGTATTCTACTCAAAGCTTTGCGGGATACCGCCATTCTGGTTGGAAACAAACAGAATGCTATCGCTGCATAGTTGAACAGTGATGTTCAGCAGTGTTCAGCGTAAATGTATCAGATCCTTAGTCCTAAACTTAAAAGGGGTCAGCCATGCCGCGCAGCATGAAGAACGACAACTTCATTGACAAGACCTTCACCGTCATGGCCGATCTAATTCTGAAACTGCTGCCAGGGGTGAGTTCCGAGGAAAAGAAAGCCTTTGCCTACTACCGGGATGGCATGGCCGCTCAGAGCGAAGGAGAATACGCCGAGGCCCTAGAAAACTACAGAGAAGCCCTCGCCCTGGAGCAAGGGGAAGAAGACCGCAGCTACATTCTCTACAACATGGGCCTGATCTACCAGAGCAACGGCGAGCTTGACAAAGCCCTCGACCACTACCACCAAGCTCTGGAGTTAAACCCAAGACTTTGCTCTGCCCTGAACAACATTGCCGTATTGCTGCACCACAAGGGCGAGCTGAGCCTGCAAGCCGGGGATGAGGAAACAGCAGAGGCCCTGTTCAACGAGGCTGCCCAGTACTGGATTCGGGCCATTCGCATTGCCCCCAACAACTACATCGAGGCCCAAAACTGGCTGAAAACCACCGGGCGCGCCAACCTGGAGGTGTACTGAGCTTTCCTGCAGAAGGACTCCGTTCCGTTAACGCGAACGGTTGATCTCGGCTACCCTGGGCTAAGTCAAGTCGATAATCTGGGAGCCGGAGGAGAGGATGCTGAAACGGGAAGAAGTCCAACATGTTGCTCACTTGGCTCGTCTGGAGCTGACCGAGGAGGAAGAGATCCAGTTCACAGAGCAGCTAGCAGACATCTTGGCCTACGTGGAGCAACTGAAGGAGCTGGACACGGAGGGGGTAGAGCCCACCTTTCACGTCCTGGACATGGAACTGCCCACCCGCCCCGATGAAGTCGAGCCCTACCCGGATATCGAAGGGATCCTGGCCAACGCCCCTGACCGGGCAGACATGTTCTTCAAGGTGCCCCGCATTTTGGAAGGGGAAGACTGACATGGGTCGGCAGGGATTCGAACCCTGGGCCAATCGGTTAAAAGCCGAGTGCTCTACCGCTGAGCTACCGACCCAAGTTTGCAGCTTCGTCATATTAGCAAAGCTTCTGTCACATCCGCAAAGGTTCTGGCCGTATCCCCAAAAATCTTGCTATGCTGGACTCAAGTCAACCCTGGGGCTGTAACGGTTTCGACGGGGTGGCGAACATGGGTTCATGATGCAGGTCGGGATTGAGCTTATCCCGTTACCACCAGGCTCAAAAAAGTACGTGCGAACAACGTCGTACCCTTTGCTCGTAAAGCGGCTGCTTTGGCTGCCTAAGGCTCAGTAACCGAAAACTTACTCTGAGCTCGAGGATCTGCTCACGACCCCGTTAAGTGGGCGGATCACAACCCCAACGGGTGCAGCTCTCTACTCCGGCTCCGTCGAGGGAGAGACCAAGATCAGGCGGAGAACTCCCATCGCCGGGATCCAAACGGCGATCCCCGCCTCGAGGGTCAAAGAGGCTAAACCTGTGAATGAGTGATCCCTCAGTACCCATCTCGGACACGGGTTCGACTCCCGTCAGCTCCATTTCCCAAAGTTGGACAATGCCCAGAAGTTCCTACACAGCAAGGCTTCTGGGCTTTTTGATATTCTTGACAGCCCACCCAAATCCGTTGGATCCCGATTCGGTCAGCGCGATGAGGGACAGGGGGTGGATATGGCGCTCACTGCTGGTTGGAATGACTCAAGCTGCAGCAGCCTTTGATCTTTGGCGGAGGCGGGGGCACATCCAAAGCCGGGTTGCACTCAAAGAAGCCCAGGGGCTTGAGCATAAAGCCGATGTAGCTAGCCGGCATCACTGGCCAGTCCTCGGTGCGGGGGAAGTGATTGCAGCCAAAGCTATACCAGAGCACCAGGCGGGTGTTTTCCAGGGATCGGTTCGCTTGCGTCCATTTCACCAGCCCTTCGCCACCGGGGTGTTGGTTGGGGTAGTCCCCTGCTGGGAACTTCTCGCCGGGATGGTAGGGCGTGGCCCAGAGGTGGTGGGCCAGGTATCCTGCCCGTCGGTACAGCCAAGAGTCGGGGTGGGCCAAAAGCTGGACGTTTTCCCCCGGCATCAGTTTGTAGGCCACCGGCTGTCCCAGGCGGTTGTGGCGATTGGGGTTGACAATCTTCCAATAGCGGCCCCGCAAGGGATCCACCGTTTGCTTAGCCTCCTGCTCGGTTTTGAGCAGGGTGGAGCGGGCGCGAAAGGCGTTGCCGTGAGGGTTATCCGGCCCCAGAGGCAGAGGTTCTGCATGCACTTCATAGAGGGAGTTGCACGGCCCATCCACTGCCATATCGAGGCGGACAGTGAAAAAGTGCTGGTGGTTGAGGCCAGACAATTGGGGTGCCACCAAGACGCCGAACTCCGGCTCTTCCCCCGGCAACGTAGCGCAAGTGTTGATAATGCCGGTGAGCTTGGCTTCAAACTCCAGCGTGCCATCCTGGTAGAAGTACCAGAAAAAGCCGTAGTCGTAGTTGCCAATGGTGGTGAAAAAGGAAAGCACCAACCGCCGCGAGCGCCGCACCTGCGCCCGTTCCGTGCGCCAGTCGGTGTGCTTCCAGAGCACCCCAAAGTCCTCCTCGTGCATACAGACGGCATTTTTCAAAAGCATGGGCTCGCCGCTGTTGGTGGGCAACCAGGCATCGAAGTAGTAGATCTCTCCCAAGCAGTCGCAGCCCAGCTGCAGGGAATTGGCCTGCATGCCAATGCCGTATTCCCCCACATCAAAGGCATTTTTGCGGAAGTGGGGATCCCGCGGATCCCCGTAGGGTACCACCATCTCTGCTACCGAAGCCCGATAGAGAATGGGGCGAAGGCGGCCTTGATCCTCATAGCTCACTTGGTGCAACACCAGCCCTTCTCGCGGGTTAAAGCTGATGCGCAGATCCCACTTCTGCCAGCGGATGTGGTGGCCGTCCACCTGGAAGCTCACCCCTTGGGGCTGAGTGATTTCTAGCGGCTTCAAGTCTTGGCGAAAATCTTTGAAAAACAGCTCGTCGAAGTTACCGGACTCCGGCGGCAAGGGCCACAGACCCCGATCCTCCACCTTGACAACTTGCATGCGGTTGAGGTCAATCCAGGGGTAGAGCCCCTCGATGGGGCGGGCATAGCCGTTGTCGCAAGGGGAAGTACGTAGGAAACAAAAGCCTCGCACCAGCCGCCGCCCTTCTTCTTCCGGGATCCCGAAGTAGCCCACCGTCCAGTAGTCCACCATCACCAAATCCACATCGGCAATCCCCCGCCGCTGCAGAGCCGCCAAAAATTGGGGATCCTCCTTGAGCAGGCGGTCGCAGGCGTACACCTCATCGTCGAGCAGAGGGGGCTGCACGCCCAGAACGAGCTGCCAAGAGCGCACCTGCTGTGTTGACAGAGAGACCACGGCTTCGTAGGTGTTGCCACTGGCCGGATCCAAAAGCACCACGAAAGCCTGCCGATCCCACGGCTGCCCCGGCTGCCACGCTTCCATCCAAGGCCGCTCCGGCTCTTGTAGCTGGATGGTTACAAAGCGCCCCTGAGAACTGAGGGGCCGTTGCCGGCGCAGGATCTGCACCACTTGCCGCATCTCCTCAGCACTGAGGGGATCCAAGGGGTGGCCTTGGGGCAATGAAGCCTGGCCAAGCAAAGCAGATTCACTCGACTGGCTATGTCGATCCAAACTGGGAGAAACTTTACAAACCACAGCAATAACCTTGAATTCTTCGGTTGGAAAATGATTGAGTTGAGCTAGGAAAAAATAGGGAGAAGTCTGCTGAGAAAGGTCAAAGGGATCCCTTCGCTCGCCATGCCGCGGGCCAGCCCATCAACCCAACTCAGAGAATCCAGAAAACCTAACAGCAGGCTAAACAGACTATCCTGTTGCCATCGCCAACATCGGGCAACTTTGCAAGAGATACCCGGGGAAAGGAAAACTTAAGCCAAAGCCCAAGGAAGTGAAGACAACCTCGGCCCTGCTAATTGTCCAGATCTAGCAATCTTCTGTTTCCCCGTCCGCTAACCAAATGAAGAGGGCAACGGCACCTTGAGAAGCCGCGCCAGGGCGAACAGGAAACCGTCAACCCATCGGGAAAATCTGAATACAGGTCTTACTACAGATAAACCCAAACTCGAGAGCAGGAGAAGTTTTCTGTGATTAAACGTCAGGCTTAACGTTGCACAGGAAAGCATAAAAAAGAGAAAACGCTTCACGCAGGCTAAGGGCAGGATCACACCGAGAAAGCTCAACGCAACGTCAACTCTCGCAAGAGCGCAAAGACATCTCGAAGCCTGCCCTGACCCTACCTGCCAGGGGGATCCCACCACTTGGGATCCGAAATGCAACTGACGATACTATAGCAGAGGCACCCCCCTTTCCCACAAGCCCGGCCCAAAGCCTCCCGGTCGCATCAGCAGGGTGTGACCCTAGGCCTTCTCCCCGTGAAGTTGAAGTCCAGCTCAAGTTGAAGGTTTGGTGTCGGAGAACACATATCTAAATATCTAAGAGTTACCCTGAAGCCATGCTTAAGGTTAGGAATTTCTAACAGTTCGAATAGTAGGATCTCCCAGGTTCTCTGAAAATTGTCCACAATGAGGCAGGGCTCATAGAATCTGGTGAGGGAGATGGCTTCAACTCGATACCGCCTGGTGCCGGTGCGGCCAGGAGACGGCAGCTTTTATCCAGAGCATCTCTATTTGGCCTTAGAAGCCACCCAACTGGGCTATTGGCAACTGGATCTGTGCACCTGGGAGTTGAGTGCTTCTCCCCAGTGCAAGGCCAAATACGGGCTGGATCCCGGCCAAGATTTCACCCTGGAAGTGTTTTTGCAGCACGTTCACCCGGAAGATCGCCAAAGGGTGAAAGAAGCTTTGCAGACGGCTGGGCCCAGGGCGGTAGAGGGGGATCCCAACTTTTCGGTGGAATATCGGGTTTACCAGGCCGACGGCCAGATGCGCTGGCAGCTTTCCCAGGGGATTGTGCTCTTGGGGCCGAAAGGGGATCCCGGCGAGATTGTCGGCGTGACCCTGGATATCAGCGAGCGCAAGCAACTAGAGGCCACCTTGGCTGAGCGGGAGCGTCGCCATCGCCAGCTCCTGGAAGCCCTGCCCGACATGCTGCTTCGTCTGGATCGCCAGGGCCGATGTCTGGAGTTCAAGCCGCCCAGCTATTTTTCTGTCCCCCATCCCCCTGCCTACTATCTGGGCAAAACTCCTGAAGAGCTGTTTCCTGATACCGGTTGCACCGGTGGGGCGGAACCCATAGCCCAAGCCATTCGCGAGCATCTGGAGCTGGCCTTGGCAACCCGGCAAGCTCAAGAGATCGAATACCCCTGCCCAGAGGGATCCCCTCAGCCCCAATATCGGCAGGCTCGCATCGTCCCCTATGGGGAAGATCAAGTCCTGATGATCATTAGAAACATCACCCCTCGTAAGCAAGCCGAGCTGAAGCTGCAGCGGCAATTGCAGCGAGAAAGGCTGTTCAGCCAGCTCATTCAGGCCATCAACGCCTCGCTCGACTTGCCCACCCTGTTTGATGTGGCAGTCCGGGAAGTGAGGGCAGTGTTACAGGCAGCACGGGTTACCCTTTACCAGTACCTGCCGGCTGAGGCTGTATGGTTAGGTGTTGCCAGCTACGTCCAATCGCCTGATCTGCCCACTGCCCTTCACCTGCACATCCCGGATAGTCCAGACATTGTGGCCATCCAATACTTGAAGCAGCTGCAAGTTTTTCATGCGCCGGATCCCGAGCAAGTTTTGGATCCCTTTGCTATCCATGAAAAGCGAGAATACCACCTGGGCCCTTGGTTGGTGATCCCAGTGGCTTGCCAGGGAAAAGTGTGGGGTGCCCTGTCCCTGCGGCGCCTGACCTCAGATCCGGATTGGCAAACCGACGAGATCGAGCTGGCCAAGGCCATCGGGGAGCACCTGGCAGTGGCCATTCAGCAGGCAGAGCTTTATCAAAAGCTGCAACAGACCAACGCAGAGCTCGAACAAGCTTACAACGACGAAGCGCTACTCCAGCTCATCACCGAAGAAATTCGCTCCACTTTGGATGAACAAAAAATCTTGGAAACGGTAGCCCGAGAACTGGCCCTGAGCTTGAACCTATCCAATTGCACCATTGCCCTTCATGACCCAGAGCGGCAGGTCAGCGTTTTGGCGGTGGACTATTTGGCCGGAGAAGGGATCCGGCGCTTCCCCCTGGAGGTTTCGTTTGCGGATTTCGCCCATGTGCTTCGTCAGCTCCAGCGCGGACAGCTTTGCCAATTGAGCAACTTCCATCACCCCTGCTGGCCCAACCACGACCGCTACACCCTGATCATCGCTCCCATTTGCGACAAAAGGGATCTGACAGCTCAACACGAGGAACTGCTTGTTTTGGGAGATATTTGTGGATCCCGTCCACCGGGGCAGATATTTACCGAGCGGGAACAACGGCTTATCCAACGGGTAGCCGGCCAATGCGCCCTTGCCATTCGGCAAGCACGTCTTTATCAGACAATTCAGCGCCAGGTGCAGCAGTTGCAGGAGCTCAACCAACTCAAAGATGAGTTTCTGCACATGGTCTCCCACGAAATGCGCACACCTCTCACCAACATGAAGCTGGCTATTGGGTTTTTATCCAAAGCCAACCTAACTGAGCGGGAAAGGCGCTACTTTCAAATTTTGGAGATGGAGACCAACCGCGAGCTGGAGTTAATCAACGACCTGTTGGAATTGCAAGCCATCGAGTCCGGAAACAAAGCCCTCAGACTTACCTGTTTATCTCCCCAGGAGTGGATCCCCAATCTTTGCGAGCCCTTCCGGCTGCGAGCTGCCCAACAGGGCCAACAGTTTCAGGTGGAATGGGATCCCGACCTTTGGCCCCTCTGCACGGATGAGAGCCTCTTGTCGCGGGTGGTCAGCGAGCTTTTAAACAATGCGTGTAAGTACACCCCCACTGGGGAAAGCATCTATTTGAGTGTGAGCCAGGCTAACTCCAATGGCCGTCCCGGCTGGCTGATCACGGTGCGCAATACAGGGGTGGAAATTCCTGCAGAAGCGTTGCCCCGCCTTTTTGAAAAGTTCTATCGCCTCCCCCAGTTGGATTGCCGCAACGCCGGGGGAACGGGCTTGGGTCTATCGCTGGTTCAAAAGGCAGTGAAGCTGATGGGCGGATCCCTGCGGGTAGAAAGCCACTCTCGGCAGGTGATGGTTCAGATGTGTTGCCCCCATCAGGGCAGCTTGTCGGAAACCCCAAGCAAGGCTTAGAGGGCAAGGCCAGCGCCTTGCGCAGGACTCGAACCTGCAACCATCGACTTAGAAGGTCGGTGCTCTATCCTTTGAGCTAGCAAGGCCGAAGAAAAGGGTGCAGAGCCATTATATCCCCGACCCAGTTCCCATTCTCTGACCCCGACCAACCTGCCTCTGACCTTGAGTTCTGCATTGTTGCTTGGGCAAATTGCGCGGTTTGACTTAGGGAGCCGGGTCGGGATCCCTTCACCGTGGGAATGTTGGTTTTCGCTCAGGATATGAACGTCAAAGAGATCGTCTGCCAAGCTCTTGGAACGGGACGTCTGGGCGTCTCTCAGGAAACTTGACTGTACGGATAAGGAAGACTTGCAGACGGCAGATGCTTTGAGCAGATGCTTTGATCAGTGCCTTTTTGGATGGCGCTGTGCAGCGGGAGAGCCACAACTGGGCTCCCTGTGCATCGATCCCTTAAAATGGGCGAGCCGAAAGCAGAAAAGTACTCGTTTGAGTTCGAGGATCGCATGCAACCGAGCTATTGCGTCGGAGATAAGTCCAAAATGGGTGTTGAGGTGTCGAAAATTGGGATCCCCATGCCCTTGCTCCCTGATCCTGGCTCAGCTGCGGAAAAGAAAGCTGCCTCTGGCACTCAAGCTCTGTCTCCGGCAGCCAAGCGTCTGCTGCGCCTCTATCACGGTGGTAGCTTCATCTTTCTGGGCCTGCTGTGGCTGGTAGTCGGGATCCCTAGCCTTTGGGCTTTGCGAGCGGATATAGCCCGCCTGTGGGATTACTTTACTTGGACGGGCCTGCGATATGCCTTGTTTCACCGCCCAGGATGGCCCACCTTGGGGTTATTGCTCTGTGTCAGCTTCACGATGGGGATCCTGATTGCCCAAAGCCGCTATGAGCTGTTCGGCCTGTATCCGGTGGAGCGTCTCATGCTGGAGCAGCAATCCCGCTGGATCCTGTCCTTGCCGGTATGGCATCCGCTGCGGCGCTGGTTGGTGCGCAGGTTGGATACTCAAGATTAGGTTTTGGCTGCTACTTGGGATCCCTGCCGGCACCGAGGCAAAATCTCGTTTGCGTGCGGCTGAAATCCCGCACAAGCACCACTTCCGAAGCAGCAGGAGAAGTCAATCACGCCCACCCAAAGCCTCAGCCTGGGATTTTTCCGAGGAAGCCACAGATAGCTTCACAATCCGGGCCAGCCGAGCCTTACGACGAGCGGCTGTGTTTTTGTGCAGGACGCCGGTTTTGGCAGCTTTATCAATGCGGCTGAAAGCAGCACTCATCGCCGCCTGGATTTCCTGCAGAGTTTCTTGCTGTGGGTTGGCGGCATAGGCAGTTGAGAGGGAGATCACTTTCTTCATCAGAGCGCGCACCATGGCTTTGGTGGCTTTATTGCGCAGCCGATTCCGCTCTGCGATCTGAACGCGCTTGATGGCAGATTTGATGCGTGGCATGGTTGAAGGGGAAGTTCCAGCGAAGATCCAGCATACCATCAGAGCTGGAAGCTCCACCAGTTCCTATTGTTCTCCGATGGGATCCCCATGTTCCAAGATTGCAGCTCGCAGATCCGCTTTAACCCACCTGCCCTTTTCTACGGGGTTGCCGCTTGCGATTTGGATCGGGATGGGGCCTTTGAGCTGTTTGTGTGCGGGTTCCGCGGCTCCAATCGAGTCTTGAAGTGGGATGGGCAAACCCTGGTGGATCAAGCAGACGACACCCTGGCCGATGCAGGGCGCATGGCAATTGGGGTGGCTGCCGCCGACTTTGACGGGGACGGGCAAGAGGAACTCTACGTTTTGAATACCGATACCTTCGGGGGGCGCAAGCGCTTTGGGGATCGCCTGTTCGACTGGCAGGGATCCGCCTGGGTGGACCTGTTCTCCCTGCCGCAAAACCAAGATGCCCTCAACTTGACCGCAGGTCGCTCTGTAGCTTGTGTGGATCGTCTTGGCCAGGGGAGCTATGGATTTTTCGTAGCCAACTACGGCGGCCCCATGCGCCTGTATGAGCTGGCCTCCAACCAGATGATCGCCGATGTAGCGCCGGAAGCGGGATTGAATCGGGTGACGGGCGGGCGGGGGTTGGTGGCCGTGCCCTTGGTCTCGCAGCGGATGGACATTTTTGCCGTCAATGAGCAGGGGCCCAACTTTCTGTTTCGCAACCGGGGGGATGGCACCTTTGAAGAGATTGCCGCTGAGGTGGGCCTAGCAGATCCCGAGGAGCATGGGCGCGGCGTGGCAGCGGTGGATCTGGATGGGGATGGACGGCTGGATTTGCTCTACGGCAACTGGGAAGGCCCCCATCGCCTCTGGATCCAGACCCCCGGCGGTTTTTTTAAGGATGTAGCCCCCCCGGAGTTGGCTAGGCCCTCCCGCATTCGCACAGTCATCGCTGCCGACTTCGACAACGACGGCTACCCAGAGCTGTTTTTCAACAACATCGGCGAGCCCAACCGTCTGTTTGCATGGCGCTCAGGCCGTTGGCAAGCCATTGACATTGGAGATGCTGCCGAGCCGCAGGGATTGGGGACAGGAGCAGCAGTGGCCGATGTGGATGGGGATGGTCGTCTGGAATTGTTGATTGCCCATGGGGAGTCTGGCGCCCAGCCTCTCAGCTTCTATCGCCCTCAGGCCAATGCCAACAACTGGCTGAGAGTTCTGCCCCTCACCCGCCAGGGAGCCCCGGCCCGCGGCGCGTTGGTAAGGCTGCTCACCTCCACCCGTACCCAGATCCAGGCCATCGACGCCGGCAGCGGCTACCTCTGTCAGATGGAGCCGGTGGCCCACTTTGGCCTGGGATCCGAAACAGGGGTCAAGGAAATCCAGATCCAGTGGCCGGATGGGAAACAGTTGCAGGTGGCCCACCCACCGGTCAACCAGCTTTTGCGGATCCCTTATCCCCGCTAGCCGCCAATCTGAGACATGGTGCGCCGGTAGGATCCCTGGCTGCCGGTGTCCCGTCCTTTGAAGTTGATGTCCGGCTTGATGTCCAGCAGTTCTCGCACCTGCTGTCTTAGCCTTTCGGCAGGGATCCCAGCTCGCAGCGGATCCCGCAGGTTGATTTGGCCGGATTCGTTGAGCAGGCAAGGGCGCAGCCAACCGTCGCTGGATAGCCGCATGCGGTTGCATCGATCACAAAAGCACTCCGACATCTGGCTGATAAAGCCCAAGGTGCCTTTTGCCCCCGGGATTCGAAACACATCCGCCGGCCCATTGCCGGCCACAAACCCAGGTTCCAGGCCAAAGCGAGCGCGAATTCGCTGTCGCAGCACCTCAGACTCTACCCAGCCCGTCTGCTGGAAGAGGGCAGCATTGCCGATGGGCATAAACTCGATGAAGCGCACATGCCATTGCCGCTCCAGGGTAAGGGCAGCCAGATCTTCCACTTCCGATTCGTTGAGCCCAGGGATCACCACCACATTCAACTTGAGGGGATCGAACCCCACTTGGTGAGCAACTTGGATCCCGGCCCAGACCTGCCGCCAGCGATCCCGCCCCGTGATCAGTCGAAAGGTCTCGGGGTTGAGGGAATCAAAGCTGATGTTGATGCGGCGCAACCCCGCTTCATAGAGGAGTTGAGCTTTTTGGCTGAGGTTGAAGCCGTTGGTGGTAAGGGCCACATCTCTCACCCCAGGCAGGCTGCATAGAGCCCGGATGAGGTGCTCCAGCCCCGGCCTGAGCAGGGGTTCGCCGCCGGTGAGGCGAAAGCAATCGATCCCCAACGGCAAAAACACCTCTCGAACCAACGTGAGGATTTCCTCATCCGTTAAACGCTCTGGGGCTTGCAGCCAGGCCAACTCTGCCTCGTCGGGCATGCAGTACTGGCAGCGGAAATTGCAGCGATCGATCAAGCTGATGCGCAGATAGTTGACGGTCGGCATGGCAAGCTGGGCCAGGAAAAAAATGGCAACCTTTCCCCTCAAGGGCACTTTCCGTCGCTTTTGGAAAACCTCCCAGAGTCTTCATCCGTGAAGGCAGCGAGAACCGTCTTGAGATTTTAGCTGGCGGGGGCAACACCTCCAGTTTGCAGGATACTGCGAGGATTGAGGTGCAAATCTCTACCCAGATTCATTGCAGTGCTTCGCGTGCAGCAGGGGTGGTGAAGCAGCGAGCCAGCAGAAAGAACAATCCCTCCATCTCCGCTGGCTGCTCAGCCTATGGCTTTTGTGTGATGACCGACAAAGGCGCACCGCCACAGGAAGGCAGGCAGCAGGTGGTGATACACAACGCGCCCATCACAACCCTGACCATGAGTCCACCCTCAAGGCGCAGGGTGCTGGGCAAGCCTATGGTGGAGGCCGGTCATGGGCAGTTCCTGAACTCGGCGCTGCCCTGGGTTGGGTTCAAGCGGGGCAAGGCTGGAGCCAGAGAGAGGGCGGCAGGCACCTCTCAGGAGTGTCCGGCGTGGGGTGAGGCGCTGAGAACCCGCTGGTATGAGTGCTCTTGTGGCTGTTGGCTGCCCAGGGATGTTGCCGGTGGGATGGTGCTGCGGGATCGGGTTGGGGAGCGCGGTGAGGTGCTCGCCAGGGGGACGAAGTCCTCAAAGGCCCCTGGAGAGGTTCTGGCGGGGATGTCCTCTAGGGCATCGGGTCAAGACTCGGTGAAGGGGGAATCTCCTGCTACTTGCTTTGCGTTAGCGGGATGAGCGTCAAAACTGGGCTTGGATGCGGTCAAACAAGGCCCCATCGGCAAAAAAGCGGTTTTGGACAACCTCCCAGCCTCCCAGGTCGGCGACGGTAACCAGCTTCTCAACAGGAGGGTACCGCCAGGCAAACTCTTGGGCCACCGTCGGCTCCACCGGGCGAAAGCCCACCTCGGCAAAGGCCCGCTGCGCTTCTGGGGTGAATAGGTAGTCCACAAAGGCTTCGGCCACGGCACGGGTACCTTTGCGATCCACATTGGCATCCACCACGGCTACGGGGTTGTCGATGGAAATGTTGGGGTCGGGCACCACATAGGACAGGGATTGGCCGCGCAAGCCCGCCAGGATCACCTCATGTTCGTAGGTGAGCAGGGCATCCCCTTGCCCTTTCTGGAAAAAAACATCGGTGGCCTCCCGCGAGTCCCGCGGCAAAATACGGACATTTTTGTAGACCTGGGTGGTGAAGGCCAGGGCCTGAGGTTCAGGGACAGCGCTCCAGAGGGCTAAAAAGTTCCAGCGAGCCCCCCCTGAGGTTTTGGGGTTGGCGGTAACCACCTGCAAGCCGGGCCGAGCCAGATCTTGCCAAGAGCGGATCCCCTGGGGGTTGCCCTCCCGCGTTACAATTACTGCCACCGAACGGGTAACGATCCCTTGGTTGGGGGTACGGGCTTCCCACCCCGGCTGAATGAGACCGGCAGCCACGATGCGCTCCACATCCAGGGCCAGAGCCAAGGCCACCACATCGGCATCCAGCCCGTCGATGACCGCCCGCGATTGCGTTGCTGAGCCGCCGTAGCTGCTTTCTACGCGCACCCGTTGCCCCGTTTTCGCCAGCCAATCGGCCTCAAAAGCAGGGATGATCTGCCGGTAGGCATCCCGCGTCACCGCAAAAGAAGCGAGGAGGATCCTGACTTCCCCCTGCAATCCCCCCCCTCGGCCACAGCCGCCAAGGCCAAGCAGAAGGCAGAGCAGCAGGGATCCCATCCCCAGCCACCGTCCCCCGCTCGCTAGCAGCCTCTGGATCCCGCCTGTCTTTGTAACCTCCATAGCCGTCCTCAAAACCTCGGGCCGCCCTCGCCCCCAGCCTCTCTCCGACAGAGGGGCTCCGCTTGCTGTAGGCGGAAGGAGCAGGCCCTTGTTCCTATTCTACGGTAAGCCGGTCGGCAAACCGTTTTTATTTAAGGATCCCTAGGCAGGACAGGGGGTGGGGATCGCCGCATCGACAGCGAGATCCAGCGTGGCCTTGAGAATGCCAGGATCCTCTGGAGAAGGGTGCAACTGGAACCCCAGCCGCTGACACAGGCGGCGCATCGCCTCGTTTTCGCCAAGAACCTCGCCGGTGAGGCGCTGGATCCCTTCGCAGCGGGCCACCTGGATGAGGCGGGTCAACAGCTCCGTGCCAATCCCCTGTCTTTGATAGGGATCCGCCACCAGCATGGCAAACTCCGCTTCTTCGGGAAGGCCGTGTTTCTTGGAGAGGCGGCTGATGCCGAGGATTAAGGACTCCGTCTTGCTGGCGCGGTTGGCTTTTGGCTCCTGTTTTTCGGCCACCAGGGCGATCTCGCGGTCGTAGTCGTTAAAGCAAATGCGGGTGAGGCGCTCATGGGCGATACGGGCGCTGTATTTGATCGGGTGGAAGTAGCGCAGATAGACGCTGTAATCAGAGACGTGGCGGTGAAAATCGATCACCAGAGGCTCATCTTCGGGGCGGATGGGGCGGATGGTGATGCCGTCCCGGAAGGGCCAGATGTACTGGGTGGGGTAGGGGCGGATGGCCAAAGGCACCTGGGGATCCTGCTCCGTTCGCAAAATAACGCGGGCATCGAGGGCCACCAACCCCTTGGCAGAAGCCAGCAGCGGGTTGATGTCAATTTCTCGGATGTCCTGCTGTTCGGCCACCAGTTGGCTAAAACGCACCAAGAGCTGTTCTAGGGCCTCCAGATCGACGGCTGGGCGTCCCCGCACCCCCTTGAGGGCTTTGTAGATGAGGGTGTTTTCCATCAGACGCCGGGCCAAGGTGGTGTTGAGGGGGGGAAGGCCGATGGAGCGATCTTGAAACACCTCCACCAGTTGTCCGCCACTGCCAAACAGCAACACCGGCCCAAATTGGGGATCCTGGCTGCTGCCCAAGATCAGCTCGTAGCCATCCGTGCCCACCAAAGGACTTTGTCCCGCTGCCACAAAGGGCTGCACCGTGACCCCCTGGAAGTGCTCGGGCCCCGCTTTTTCGGTAACGTTGCGGTAAATTTGCCCAAAAGCCCGCCGCACCGCCTCGGCATCGGGCAGGTTGAGCTGCACGCCACCCACCTCGGTCTTGTGGGTGAGGGTGTGGGAGTAGAGTTTCACCACCACCGGGTAGCCCATAGCCTCGGCAGCTTCCACCGCCGCTTCGGGACTCTCAGCCACCCGCGTCGGCACCACCGGGATCCCGTAGGCGGCCAGGATCTCTTTGGACTCCGCCTCGGTTAGAAGCGTTCGACCTTCCCGCCGAGCTTGGCTAAAGGTTTGCTGCACCTTGTCGCGCTCTACCGCTGTTGAAGGGGGCAGAGTGGGGGTCTCGTAGAGGGCCTTGAGGTTGTAGCTAAATCGCCACAAATAGCCGAACACCCGCGCCGCTTGATCCGGGTAGCGGTAGGTGGGGATCCCGGCTTGGTTGAGGATGTGCTCGCCCGCATCCACGCCAGCTCCCCCCATCCAACTGGCCAGGATAGGCTGCCGGGATCCACTGCGCCGCCAGGTCTCCACCACTT
Organism: Thermostichus sp. MS-CIW-25; assembly: GCF_054060015.1. Taxonomy (NCBI): domain Bacteria; kingdom Bacillati; phylum Cyanobacteriota; class Cyanophyceae; order Thermostichales; family Thermostichaceae; genus Thermostichus; species Thermostichus sp. MS-CIW-25. Next base: position 79,967 of record NZ_JBSSCS010000001.1, on the reverse strand, counting down.
TCTCGGCAGTGGCCGTGGGATCCGTCATGGCTTGGGGGGTGAGGATGACCAGGCAACCCTGGCTGCCGGGATCTTGCAACACCACTTCCAAAACTTGGGCAAAGCGCTCCGGATCGGCATCCCCCAAAATGTCAATGGGATTGCCGTGGCTCCAGTGGGGGGGCAAGATCCGCTCAAGCTGCTCCAGGGTTTGGGGAGAAAGCTCGGCCAGGGATCCCCCGGCGCGAATGAGGGCATCGGTGGCCAGCACCCCTGGCCCGCCGGCATTGGTGAGGATGGTCAGGTGAGAGCCCTGAGGACGGGGCTGTTTGGCCAGCACCTCCGCCAGGTCGAAGAGATCTTCAATGTGATCCACCCGCAGCACGCCGCAACGGCGGAAGGCCGCATCCAACACTGCGTCGCTGCCGGTGAGGGAGCCCGTGTGGGAAGCGGCTGCTTGGGCTGCCGCCTGGGTGCGCCCCGCCTTGATGACAATGATGGGCTTGCTCAGGGCCACCTCTCGGGCCGCGGACAAAAAAGAGCGGGCATCCCCGATGGATTCCATGTACAAGACAATGCTGTGGGTATGGGGATCCTCGCCCAAGTAGTCGATTAAGTCTCCCCAGCCCACATCCAGCATCGATCCCAGAGAGATAAAGGCGCTGAAGCCCACATTTTCCTGCAGGCTCCAGTCCAGGATCGAGGTGCACAGGGCCCCACTTTGGCTGATGAAGCCCACATTGCCGGGCCGGGCCATCTGGGCAGCAAAGGTGGCGTTTAAGCCCGTGTGGGGGTTTTGGATCCCCAGGCAGTTGGGGCCAATCAAGCGCAGCTTCCCAAGGACTCCGTCCCGCTGACGCGATTGGATAGTCTGCTGAATTTGCTTCTCCAGCTCCCAGCCAGCAGGGCCCGTTTCCTTGAAGCCTGCTGAAAGAACAATGGCGCCCTTGACCCCAGCTTCTACGCACTCCTGCACCACCTCGGGCACCCCCGCTGCCGGAATGGCGATAATGGCCAGATCCACCGGCTCCGGCAGAGCGGACAGCCGCTCGTAGGCCCGGATCCCCAACACCTGGTGCCGCTTGGGATTGACGGGGTAGACCGTGCCGCCAAAGGGGTGGCTGATGAGGTTCCACAACACCGTCCGCCCCACACTGCCCTCCCGCTCCGTGGCCCCCACCACCGCCACCGAACGGGGCAGAAAAATGGGATTCAGGGGATGGGATCGGGCCCTCCAGATATCCACACTGGGATCCAGTCGTTGCCACATACCCTACTCCTTAGGCCAACACTGGTTCCGGCTGGTGGTAGAGAGCAGAGTCCACCCGGCAGCCCTGATAGGCCAGGACGTACAGCTCCTTCATGTCCTGAATGAGGGGATAGCGGGGGTTGGCGCCGGTGCACTGGTCGTCAAAGGCTTGCTCCGCCATGGTCTCCAGACGGTCGTAGAACTCCCGCTCCTTCTCGCCCAGGGCCTCGCGAATGGTGGCCGGGATCTCCAGTTTCCGCTTGAGCTCTTCGATGGCCTCAATCAGGCGCATGACCTTTTCATCGTCATCCGCCCCGCCCAACTGTAGGTAATCGGCAATTTCCGCGTAGCGGTGTTTGGCGTTGGGATAGCGGTATTGGGGAAAGATGGCCTGCTTAAAGGGGGCGTCGGTGGCGTTGTAGCGGATGACGTGGGTGATCATCAGGGCATTGGCCAGGCCGTGGGGCAGATGGAAGGTGGATCCCAGCTTGTGGGCCAGGGAGTGGCACACCCCCAAAAAGGCGTTGGCAAAGGCCATGCCGGCAATGGTGGCGGCGTAGTGAACTTTTTCTCGGGCTTCTGGATCTGCAGCACCTTTTTCATAGGCCCGCGGCAAGTAGGTCATGAGCAGCTTGATGGCTTGTAATGCCAGCCCATCGGTAAAATCGCTGGCCATCACCGACACATAGGCTTCCAGAGCGTGGGTGAGGGCATCGATACCCCCGTAAGCCGTCAGCTTCTTGGGCATCTTGAGGGTGAGATCCGGATCCACAATGGCCATGGTGGGGGTGAGGGCGTAGTCCGCCAGCGGGTATTTGATCCCCACCCGGTCATCGGTCACCACGGCAAAGGGCGTCACCTCGGAGCCGGTGCCGGAAGTGGTGGGGATGCAGATGAGCTGAGCTTTTTGTCCCAGTGGGGGCAGCTCGTAAACCCGCTTGCGGATGTCCATAAAGCGCATCGCCAAGCCATCAAACTCCACCTGGGGCTGCTCGTACATCAGCCACATCACCTTGGCCGCATCCATCGGGGATCCCCCGCCGACCGCGATGATCACATCCGGTTGAAACTGGCGCAACTGCTCCAGACCGCGATTGACGTTGCTGAGGGTGGGATCCGGCTCTACATCGTGGTACACATCCCAGCTCACGCGAATCTCATCCAAAACCTGGGTGATGGGATGCAATATGCCCAACTCAAAGAGCGGCTTATCGGTCACCAAAAAGGCGCGTTTTTTGCCGGCCAATTCCCGCAGAGCAATAGGCAGACATCCGGGCTTGAAGTAAACCTTGGGCGGGATCCGAAACCAGAGCATGTTTTCCCGACGTTGGGTTACCGTTTTAATGTTGAGCAGGTGGCGCGGCCCCACATTCTCGGAGATCGAATTGCCTCCCCAAGTGCCACAGCCCAAAGTCAGAGAGGGATCCAGCTTGAAGTTGTAGAGATCCCCGATTGCCCCCTGGGAAGAGGGAGTATTGATCAACACTCGCGCCGTTTGTAGGGCATTTTCAAAGTAGGCAATATCGTCCCGGTTGGCGGGATCTGTATACAAAACAGAGGTGTGTCCCCGCCCGCCGAAATTGACCAGTTGGACAGCAACATCTACGGCGCTGTGGAAATCGTTGGCGCGGTAGAGGGCCAGAACAGGGGCCAATTTTTCGTAGGAGAAGGGCTCCTCCGGCCCCACCTTCTCCACTTCCCCGATCAACAGCTTGGCACCTTCGGGAACCTGGATCCCGGCCAGGGTGGCGATGGTTTGCACCGGTTGGCCCACAATGGCCGGATTGAGGCGACCGTCTTTGAGAAGGATGCGGCGCACGGCTTCGGTTTGTTCCAGATCCAAAATGTAGGCCCCCCGATGGCGAAACTCGGCCTTGACCTGCTCGTAGATGGCATCCACCACCACCACTGCCTGTTCTGAGGCACAGATCATGCCGTTGTCGAAGGTCTTGCTCAACAGAATCGAGCTGACGGCTGTGGGGATGTCGGCACTGGCATCGATCACTGCCGGGGTATTGCCCGCTCCCACCCCCAAAGACGGGTGGCCCGAAGAATAGGCCGCTTTAACCATGCCAGGCCCGCCGGTAGCCAAGATCAGCTTCACCTCAGGATGCTGCATTAAGGCCTGAGAAAGCTCGATGGTGGGCTCGTCGATCCAGCCGATCAACCCCACAGGAGCGCCCGCTGCCTCGGCAGCTTCTCTGACCACTTTGGCCGCGGCAATGGTGCATTGTTTAGCCCGCGGGTGGGGAGAAAAGATAATGCCGTTGCGGGTTTTTAGGGTGATCAGAGCCTTGAAAATGGTCGTTGACGTGGGGTTGGTTACCGGCACAATACCTGCCAAAAGACCCACCGGTTCAGCAATTCTCTCGTAGCCAAAACTCTCATCCCGCTCGATGACTCCACAGGTCTTTTCGTGTTTGTATTTGTTGTAAATGTATTCCGAGGCAAAGTGATTTTTGATCACCTTGTCTTCCACAATGCCCATGCCGGTTTCCTGTACCGCCAGCTTGGCCAACGGGATCCGTTCGTTGTTGGCAGCCAGAGCGGCTTTGTGAAAAATCCGGTCTACCTGTTCTTGGGTGAAAGTTGCATATTCAGCTTGGGCAGCCTTCACCTGCTGGATCAAGGTTTCCAGCTCGGCTAGATTGGTTACTGGCATCGGTGGATCCCTCCAAAACCTCATCAAGACTTAGACAATGGGAATAATCGACAATCAGATATTTGGCTGAAATCGCTGCGTAACCGATTGCGTCAGCAGGACGGAGTCCTTATAGCAAGCTAGACGCCAACAGGAGCAGGAACTTGGATTTCGGTGGTCAGGGTGGGGGGATGGGTGAGCGTATTGTGAATGATGCAGGCATCAACTGCTTTTTCCAGCCCCTTTTGATGCCTTCCGTCCAGCGGGATCCCGATTTTGACTTGGATGCGAATGTTGTCTAGGCGAGCCGGATGCTCAACTTTCTCCGCCGTGACCACCACAGCCAACCCACTGGGATCCAACTGTCGCGCTTCCAGATATTTGACGGCATAAAAACCAACACAGGCACCCAGAGAAGCCAAAAACCATTCCGGCGGCGTCATTCCCTGATCTCGACCGTGATTGTCCAAAGGCTGGTCGCTGAGAATGCGGTGCCCTCGGCTTTCCGCTTGGAACTGAACACCATCGCGGTAGGTGACGCAAACTTCCATTGGGGATCCCTCCTCTTGGGGTATTCTTCAGTTCACATAGAGTCCGTAAAGTTAGCCTGGGGATCAACTTGGATTCCAGTCAGCTCAGGGCCAATCTGGAGACGGTGCAGAGGTTTTAGAGATTAACTGTGAATCACTTCGGATCTAAGCGTGACCTGGCTATGCTGACCCAAGCCGCAACTGCAGAATTGTCAAATAGCCACCAGTCCTTGATCCCGAAAGATTTGTAAGGCGTGATTCACCTGTTCGGGTGTGGGTGGATCGACATCGGCAAGGGTGTAAGGCAATCCCAATTGCTGCCATTTGTATTCCCCCATCTTGTGAAAGGGCAAAACTTCCACTCGCTCCACGTTGGATAAGGTGGCCACAAACTCGGCCAGGCCCTTAATGTTTTCCTCGGGATCCGTCAGCCCCGGAACAAGTACAAAACGAATCCAGGTGGGCTTGTGGATCTGGTCTAAATAGCGGGCCAGATTAAGAGTGGGTTCTAGCGAAACGCCGGTAACCTTTCGATACAGCTCCGGCAGATAAGACTTGATATCGAGCAACACCAAATCTGTATGCTCCAACACAGGCTTGGCTGCTTCCAGTTGCCCATAGCCAGAGGTATCCAAAGCCGTGTGCAAGCCCAACTCATGACAGCGACGGAAGATCTCAGCTACAAAGGTGGGTTGCAGCAAAGGCTCTCCCCCGGTAGCCGTAACTCCCCCCCCTCGCAAGTAATTCCTGTAGCGTTGGATCTCGGCAATTAAAGACTCAACCGTAACAAGCTGTCCCGCCTCCGGATCCCGACAGTCGGGGTTGTGGCAATACAAACAGCGAAGTGGACAACCCTGTGTAAAAATTACGAAGCGGATTCCTGGCCCATCGACGGTGCCACAGGTTTCCACCGAGTGAATGCGCCCAGCAATTGGTGTCAGGGGGTTCATAACGGTATCCATACTTTTATCCTGGATGACTTTTGCAAAATATCAATCAATCTTGAGGTTTTCTTCCAGATTGCTAACTCGGGTTAAATAGAACACAGTTTCCGTTTCTCTTTGGATTAGGTTGGGGCTAGATTTTTTTAGATCCCTAGGGTCTTTTAGCTAGACCGCTGCTATCCTGGCTGGAAGGGAGAAGGCGGGATAAAAAGCCAAAAGGTCAGCTCAGGGATCCCACCCAGCTCAGACCGATGGGTCGTGTGGGCTAGGCACGGAGGTATCCACCGCGATGCCGTGCAGGCGGTGGGCCTTGGGATCGAAATCCTTCGGGAAATGGGTATAGGCATCGACATCTGCGTGATCCAACAAGGCTCCTTCTAAGAGCGCCCCTCGAAAATCGCTGCCAAAGAGGAGACATCCCCGCAAATCGGCTCCCGATAGGTTAGCTCCGCTGAAGTCGGCATAGCTGAGATCGCACCCCCGCAAATTGGCCCCCGCCAAGTTGGCTCCGCCGAAGTCGGCATAGCTGAGATCGGCACCGGCCAAATGGATCCCCTGCAGGTTAGCCCCTTGCAAATCGATCTCCCGAAAATCGCGCCGTCCTGAGACATACTGGCTGACCAGATCTGCAGCGCTACAAACAGTCATCGTCATCGGGCCTCCTCGGTTATCGATGGGGGATCCCTTCCATCGACCCCGGTATGGGCGGACTTCAGGGATCCCCGGCCTTGTTTTTAGCAGTGTTGATGGAACGTGCGGTTAACGACATCCAGTTGCTGCTCGCGGGTGAGCTTGATGAAGTTCACCGCATAGCCGGAAACCCGGATGGTGAGCTGTGGGTAGAGCTCCGGGTGCTCCATGGCATGCAGCAGGGTCTCGCGGTTGAGAACATTGACGTTGAGGTGGAAACCGCCATCCCGCATGTAGCCATCCAGCAGCCCCACCAAGTTGGTGACCCGCTCCTCTTCGGTGCGGCCTAGAGCGGCGGGCACAATAGAAAAGGTATTGGAGATCCCATCCAGAGCGTCGGCATAGGGCAGCTTGGCCACCGAAGCCAGCGACGCCACCGCCCCCTTCGTGTCCCGGCCATGCATGGGGTTGGCCCCTGGGGCAAAGGGTTCGCCCGCTCGCCGCCCGTCGGGGGTGTTGCCGGTTTTCTTGCCGTAGACCACGTTGGAGGTGATGGTGAGGATGGACTGGGTGGGGATGGCATTGCGGTAGGTCTTGTGCTTGCGCAGCTCGGCCATGAAGGTCTGCACCAGTTGCACCGCAATGGAGTCAACTCGGTCGTCGTTGTTGCCGTATTTGGGGAAGTCGCCCTCCACCGCGTAATCCACCACTAGGCCCCGCTCATCCCGGATGGCCCGTACCCGCGCGTATTTGATGGCGGATAGGGAGTCGGCTGTTACCGACAGGCCGGCCAACCCAAAGGCCATGGTGCGCAGCACGTCCCGGTCGTGGAGGGCCATCTCCAGGCGCTCGTAGCAGTACTTGTCGTGCATGTAGTGGATGATGTTCATGGTGTTGACGTAGGTCTTGGCCAGCCAGGCCATCATCTGCGCCATGCGCGGCCACACCTCGTCGTACTCCAGCACGTCGGCGGTGATGGGGGCGAAAGCAGGAGCCACCTGCTCGCCGGAGATCTCATCCCGACCGCCGTTGATGGCGTAGAGCAGGCACTTGGCCAAGTTCACCCGCGCCCCAAAGAACTGCATTTGCTTGCCGATGCGCATGGCCGACACGCAGCAGGCAATGCCGTAGTCATCTCCCCAGTAGGGGCGCATCAGATCGTCGTTTTCGTACTGGATGGAGCTGGTTTCGATGGAGACCTTGGCGCAGTAGCGCTTGAAGGCTTCCGGCAGCCGCTCCGACCAGAGCACGGTCAAGTTGGGCTCGGGCGCTGGGCCAAGGTTGTAGAGGGTATGCAGCATGCGGAAGCTGGTTTTGGTAACCAAAGGCCGCCCATCCAGGCCCATGCCGCCGATGCACTCGGTAACCCAGGTGGGATCCCCGCTGAATAGCTCGTTGTACTCGGGCGTGCGCAAAAACCTGACCATGCGCAGCTTCATAACAAAGTGGTCAATGAGCTCCTGGGCCTCTTCCTCGGTGAGGATCCCGGCCTGCAGATCCCGCTCGATGTAGATGTCCAGGAAGGTGGACACCCGCCCCAAGGACATGGCCGCCCCGTTTTGCTCCTTGACGGCTGCCAGGTAGGCCAGGTACAGCCATTGGATGGCTTCGCGGGCGTTGGCTGCCGGACGGCCCAGGTCAAACCCGTAGCGGGATCCCATCTCTTTCAGCTCTTGTAGGGCCTTAATCTGCTCGGAGAGCTCCTCCCGCAGGCGGATGGTCTCTTCGTCCATCGTGTCCAGGTCTAGACTGGCTTTTTGGGCCTGCTTGTCTTCGATGAGCCGATCCACCCCGTAGAGGGCCACCCGCCGGTAGTCCCCAATGATGCGACCCCGACCGTAGGCATCGGGCAGGCCGGTGATGATCCCGGAGCGGCGGCAGCGGCGCATCTCTTCGGTGTAAGCATCAAAAACGCCGTCGTTGTGGGTTTTGCGGTACTGGGTAAAAATTTCCTTGGTGCGGGGATCCAGCTCGTAGCCATAGGCTTTGAGGGAAGACTCCACCACGCGGATGCCGCCAAAGGGCATGATGGCCCGCTTCAGGGGTTTGTCCGTCTGCAGCCCCACAATTTGTTCCAGCTCTGGGTCGATATAGCCAGGGGCGTGGCTGGTGATGGTAGAGGGAACGGCAGTATCGGCATCTAGGATCCCTCGCTCTCGCTCCAGAGCCATCAAATCCTTGACCTTGGCCCACAGCCGCTGGGTGCGCTCGGTGGCTGCAGCTAAAAAGGTTTCATCGCCGGTGTAGGGGGTGTAATTCCGTTGAATAAAGTCTCTGACATCGATGCAGCGCTGCCAGGATCCCGGCGCAAAATCGCTCAAAACTTTTTGACCGGCTGCGTTGGATCCTGTCCTTGGTTCCGCCTTCAATTCTGTAGGTGATGCTACAGAACGCTGCACACTGGCAACCATAACAATCCTCCCGGCTATTACGCCTGATAATCTATCGACAGGGCGAGGTGACACCTCGGCAGTTGCCCCACGCAGGCTTAAAAAAGAGCCAAAGAACTACCCAATCTCTGCAAGGCTTCCAGGGATCCTACGAAGGGCTTTTAGCAACTCCTCTGTTTCTTTTTTGGGCGTTCTAAATACACCTCGCCTGATTTAATTTTAGTCCCTTGCGCTCTGAGGATATTTTCGGTCGCGTGGTTTTTTAATCTTATTTTTATCCTATTTTTTAACACTGTCTTAATGCCTTCTTAATGTTGTTTTACGCTTTTCCATCGGCAAATGGCGGGCCTATGCTGAGGTAGGGCGGCCCAGGTCGCCTGTTGCCGTGAGAACGTCAGGACACTCGACGTTCGCGTTAGCAGTGCCTTGCTCTATGAACCAGTCCAATCGAATCGTCCAAGGGATCCATCACCTGCACTTCTATCTTTGGGATCTGCCCCGTTGGCAGGAACACTTTTGTCAGGTTTGGGGCTTCCGAATGGAAGGACAGCTCAGCAGTACCCTCTGTCTGCGTCAGGGATCCCTGCGCTTGCGCCTATCTCAGCCGGCTCACGCCGGGGATGAGGTGGATCGCCATTTGCAGCAACATTCCCCTGGCGTGGTGGATGTGGCCTTGGCGGTGGAGGAGCAAGAGCTGTTGGGCTTGGCAGAGCTTTTGCAGAGGCGAGGAGCCCAAGTGGAGTGGATCCCGGCAGAAGACGAAGGCTGCCCTGCTCTGTGCCTGCGCACTCCTTATGGACTCAGGCATTCTTTGATCCCCAGCTCAGGGATCCTCGATTCAGCTCCCGCCGAGGAGAACTTGTTTTCCCACTGGGATCATGTGGTGTTGAATGTGGAGCGGGGATCCCTGCAGGCAGCGGCAGATTGGTATGGGCAGGTGCTGGGTTGGCGGTCTCTGTATCGCTATAGCATCCGCACCAACACCTCTGGCCTAGAAAGTGTGGTGGTGGGAGATCCTGAAGCCGGGATCCAGTTGGCCATCAACGAGCCCACCTGTGCCGCTTCCCAGATTCAAGAGTTTTTGGATGCCCATCGTGGCCCCGGCCTGCAACATGCGGCGTTGCATAGCTCGGATATCGTTGCCGGTGTGCGCCGGCTGCGACAGGGGGGCGTAAACTTTCTGCAGGTGCCGTCGGAGTATTACACAAACCTGGCAAGGGAGCTGGCTTCTGGAGCAATACTCCGTTCTGGTGGGTTGCCCCCCGCCATCTCCTGGCACGACTTGGTGGAGCAGCAGCTCCTTTTGGATGCCACCTTGCCTGCTTCTGATTCCCCACACCCCCCCCTGTTGTTGCAAACCTTCACTCAGCCTCTGTTTGGTCGGCCCACGTTTTTTTTCGAGGTCATCCAACGATTGGGTGGAGCCACAGGCTTTGGCGAAGCCAATTTTCAAGCCCTGTTTGAAGCTCTAGAACGCCAACAGCGACAACGGCAGAAGGCTCGGGCCTGTTAACACCCTCGTCAACGCTCTGGGGATCCAGTGGGAGCACCAGGGGAATGTCTCCAGTTAATCAACACGATTGATTGCCCCTGAGTTTTCAGCCGACCGTTCGGGTATGCGGAAGGCGGTCAACTCAAGACAATTGGGCAGCAACGGCTTTCAACAGGTGTTTTTGGTCAACGGGCTTTGTCAAATAGGCATCGGAGCCAAAGCATAACCCCTGTTCAATCTCTTCGGGAGAGATTTTCGAGGAGAGAAAGACGAAGGGGATGTGAGCTGTAGACTGATCCCATCTCAGAGCATCCAGCACCCCATAGCCGTTCAGCTTGGGCATCACCACATCGCACAACACCAAGTCGGGCATCAGGGTGCGCACCATCTGCAAGCCCTCTTCTCCATCGGTGGCCGCCACCGTGTCGTACCCCGCTCGTTGCAACACCTTCTGCAGATAGGTGCGAATAGAGGGTTCGTCTTCAATCACCAGGATGCGTTTGGACATAACTTTGTAAAAAATTAAACAAAGACCTGGCCCAACCTGTCGGGCCTACTGTCCGCCTTCCCGGAGCCAGAGAGATCCGAGTTGATGCAAGAACAAGTCGAAGAACTACAGCTGCAGCATAGGGAAACTCTGGAAAAAAAAACTCCGCCAAATCGCTCATTCTGGGATCTCCCTGCTCTGCAAAAATCCTGATAGAGTGCGGAACAACTTTCCTCATCCGCAGATTTGCGGTTATGCCAGAAACCCCCCTCCTCCTTTGGGAGAAGTGAAAGCAGCCTATTCCGAAGTCAGTTGACGTTCCATCAGGCGGGTGAGGGCGGCGGTGGGGGTGGTCTGCCCTTGCAACAACAGATGCACTTCCTGGGTGATGGGCACCTGAATGCCGTGCTGGGCAGCGATCTCGACCACGACGGGAGCGGTGTAAACCCCTTCGGCGGTGCCCTCGATCTCCGCCAAAATCTGCGACAAGGGTTGGCCCTGGCCTAGCCCGTAGCCCACTCGGTAGTTGCGGCTCAAGCGGCTGTGGCAGGTGGCCAGCAGATCCCCCAACCCCGACAGGCCATTGAAGGTTTCTGCCCGTGCCCCCAGCTTGGATCCCACCCGGATCATCTCTGCCAGGCCGCGGGTAACCAGAGCCGCACGGGCATTGGCCCCCAGTTGCAAGCCATCACACACGCCAACAGCGATGGCAATGACATTTTTCAGAGTGCCACCCAGCTCCACCCCCAACGGGTCACTGCTGGTGTAGAGGCGGAACCGCTCTGAAGAAAGGGCATACTGCACCTGCACAGCGGCCCAGGGATCCCGGCTGGCCACCACTGCTGCTGCCGGCAAGCCTTGACGGATCTCCGCCGAGAGGTTGGGCCCCGAAAGCACTACCAGAGGCTGCTCCGGGAAGGTGGCCCCCCAAATTTGGGTAGGGGTCAGAAGCTGCAGCGGATCCAACCCTTTGGTGGCCGAGACCAAAATTGCCTGCGGTGGGATCCCCACCTGGCGCACTGCTTCCACCACAGGGCGCACCCCCGCCATAGAGACGGCTGAGATGAGAATTTGGGATCCCTGGAGCACCTCTGCCAAATCCAGGCCCTTGCGGCGATCCCAAACCCGCACCCGGTGCCCTTGCCCCTGAGCCAGCATTGCCAGGGTACTTCCCCAAGCCCCGGCTCCCAAAATAGCAACACTTTGAGGAGATGTTGGGCTGTGGTCTTCTGCGTTAGTGTTCATCCGACCTTTCCACCCGCAGACTTCTTTTAAGCTTTCCTCGTGAGATGCCTCTCAAAAAACCTGCACCGGCGAAGGGAAGACCAACGGCAAAGGTTAGTATGGGTGGATACCAAATCATGGGTTAGCTCGAGAGCAGACGACATGGCAGAAGCAGGGATCCCCCGTCTTCCTCCTGAGGTAGCCGCCAAGATGGGAACCTGGCAGCACGGCTATGCCCTTACCAATGGCATTCAACTGCACTATGTCACCCAAGGGGAAGGGGAGCTGGCGATCTTGTTGCACGGTTTCCCGGAGTTTTGGTACTCCTGGCGGCATCAGATTCCGGTGTTGGCGCAGCGGTTTCGCGTGGTGGCACCCGATATGCGCGGCTACAACGATTCCGACAAACCGGATCACGGCTATGACCTGGATACCCTTACCGAGGATATCCGCGGCTTGCTAAGCCACTTTGGGGCCCGAAGAGCGGTGGTCGTAGCCCACGATTGGGGGGGAGCCATTGCCTGGCACTGGGCGCAATTTTTCCCTGAGGAGATTCGCAAGCTGGCCGTCCTCAATTCTCCCCATCCGGCCTGCTTCCGGCGGGAGTTCTTGAGCAACTTGGATCAACTGCGCCGCAGTTGGTACTTGTTCTTCTTTCAGTTGCCTTGGCTGCCAGAGTGGGTGCTGCAATGGGACTTGGGAGATTGGGTGCGCCGCATTTTCCAGGAAACTTCGGTGCGCAAAAGCGCCTTCACCCGCCACGACCTCAAGCTCTACCAAGAGGCCCTCTCCAAACCCAAGGTTCTCACCTCTGCCCTCAACTACTACCGCCAGCTTTTTAACCTGCCCACTTTGCAGAACCTGTTTTTGCAGCCCATGCGGCAAATCCTCGCCCCTACCCTGCTGATTTGGGGAGAAGAAGACTTTGCCCTCAGCCGCGAGCTAACCGAGGGGATGGATCCCTTTTTCCCCAACGGCCTGCGCAAGGAGTACATCCCCGAATGCGGCCATTGGGCGCAGCAGGAAGCTCCGCAAACGGTCAATCGGCTGCTGATGGAGTTTCTCTAGCGGGCCGGGCTTGGGATCCGCTCTTTACCATCTTCAAGGGTTGACCCTAGAATAATCCACTGAGTTTATGGGAGAACCGGCATGGCCCTGGAGTATCCATCCCATCTGCGCTACGTGGACACCCACGAGTACATCCATGTTGAGGATGATATTGCGGTGATTGGGATCACAGCTTATGCCGTCGATCAACTGGGGGATATCGTTTTCGTGGGCTTGCCCGAAGAAGGGACAGAGATTGAAAAAGGGGAAAGCTTTGGCTCGGTGGAATCGGTCAAAGCCGTTGAAGATCTCTATGCCCCTCTTTCTGGAGAGGTGGTGGCCGTGAATACAGCGGTGGTGGAGAGCCCCGAAAGCCTTGCTGACGATCCCTATGGCGATGGTTGGCTGATCAAGGTGCGCATTGCCAACCCCGAAGACTTGGAAGACACCATGAGTGCCGAAGCCTATGCCAGCTTGGTAGAGGGATCCTGAACCCCAACAGGTGGCCTCGAGCTACAGGAAAGTCTCTCGGTTACCACCCTCAGCTTTGGCCCGGTAGAGGGCTTTGTCGGCAGCAGCAAGCAGACTTTGTGGGTCAGTTCCTTCTTCCAGCTCCAGCAGAGAGGCGATGCCCACGCTGCAGCTCAGGGAGATGATCTCCGCTTCCACCTGCACCGACAGGGACTGGACGGCCTGCCGCAAGCGTTCTGTCAGCCCCAAGATTTGCGGGTTTGGGATCCCACGCACCAGCAGGGCAAACTCATCGCCCCCCAAGCGGGCCACCAGATCGTCTTGGCGAACGTGAGCTTGCAATCGCCGCGCCACCTGGATTAAGGTTTGATCCCCAGCCCAGTGCCCCCAGCGGTCGTTGATTTGCTTAAACCCATCCAAATCCAGATAGAGCACGTGGAGGGGAATGCGATGGCGAAGAGCAAAGGGGATCTCCAGCTCCAGTTGCTCCAGGAAAAAACGTCGGTTATACAGACCGGTTAGCGGGTCATAGAGGGCAGCAGTGGCCATTTGCAAAAAGAAGGCTTCTTCTGCCGCGTTGTAGTAGGCAAACTTGAGGGTGCTGGCCCCCACTTGAATGTAATCTCCATCCTTCAGGAGAACGCGGCTGACGCGCTCGCCGTTAACATATGTGCCGTTGAGGCTCTCCAGGTCGGTGAGGACATAACCTTCATCTTCTCTCTCCAGCCGACAGTGCTGCCGGGAGACGGCGTGATCCGAGAGCTGGATATCCGCGCAGTGGCTGCGCCCCAAAACCCCACCCCTTGCCAAGGGAAACGTCATGCCCACATTGGCACCGCTGAGCACCGTCAGAAAGGCCGCAGTTGCCTCAGGCTGGGGTCTGCGCTCGTAAAACTCCAAGGGGATCTGAGTGGTTGGCTCCTCTGGCAACTGAGAGAGAGGGTCGAGAGGCATGGAGAGGCCCAACGAATTGTGCGGGTTAGCAGTAAGCACTCGTTATATCCGTATTATGCCGGTTTTCCCAAGGGCGCATTTGGGTAGATGGGGGTCGTCTTGCCGGTTCTGATCTGTAAACCTGCGGAACTCTGGAGTTTATCATTTACTATCTCCTTTTTTCCCAATCTTCTAACTTCTGAAGAGTCGCCGAGGCAGCCTAGAATGGGGCTGGGATCCCTGAGAGGAGGAGTGGGGCATGATCAGGCCCAATTCTGCCCATCTATTGACCCCGGATTTTCGCCTCAGCCTGTCGGTGTTGGCTTTGGCGGTGCCGCTGTTCTGGCTTTCGTTTTGGGCGGGGCTAGGGGTGGGCCTGTTTGGCCTGTTTTTGGTGGTGCAGACCTCTCTGATCGGTCTGGCCTTTACCAGAACGGCGCTGCAGGTCTACAGCGGCTCCAGGCGCATCCGCGAGTTCCCCTACAGCGAGTGGCAGGATTGGCAAATTTTCTGGCCGCCGCTGCCGGTGTTGTTCTTTTTTCGAGAAACCCGGAGCATTCATTTTTTGCCGATGCTGTTTAACCCTGCCGAGCTAAAGATGTGTTTGGAAGAGCGGGTGGGCCATCTCCGCGCCCAACATCGGTCTCAAGGATCCCCGCCGATTGCTGGTCCGGGTAGCTCCCGCCGATGAGTGGCTCCGCCTTGTGGGTTTGGCAGCAGGCAGGGAGATGGCGCTGGCTGGAGTGTCAGCTTTTGGCGGAGTGGCCTCATGCTTTTGGCTCTCGCCAAGGTCATCCCCATCCCCCATCTCAGTTGGCCGCTCGGCTGCAACTGCCCCCTGAACAGGCCGCGTGGGGCCATCAGGTGCATGGCTGCAACTGGGTTTGGGCAGATGGGATCACCGAAACCTTTGGACACAAACGAGAGCAGGACTGCTCTGCTGGTCAAGGGATCCCTACCCGCTCTCAGGCAGATGCGGTCATTGCCCGCCGCCAAGGGGATTCTGCCTGGGTCTGCACCGCTGACTGTGTGCCGATTTTGGTGGCCAGTCGAGAATGGGTGGCGGCCATTCACGCCGGGTGGAGAGGCACTGCTGCGGGGATTTTGCCCAAGGTGCTGCAGGAGTTTCTCCGGGCGGGGATCCCTGCTGCTGGGATCCGCGTGGCCATCGGGCCCTCTATTTCGGGGTCAGTCTATCAGGTGTCAGAGGAGGTGGCGGAGCTGGTGCTGAACAGTTTACCCCCAGGGCTGGATGCCCGCGCCGCTCTCTTGCCCGATCCTCTGCCCGGCAAGGTTCGCCTGGATCTGCGCTGGGTCAACGGTGCCCAAGCCCAAGCCAAAGGGATCCCCCCTGAACACATTGCCGTCAGCCCCCATTGCACCCTCAGCCAACCCCAAGATTTCTTTTCCTACCGCCGCGATGGATCCCTGAAGGATGAGCAGGGCCGTCCTTGCGTGCAGTGGTCGGGAATCGGCCTGCGGTCGTAGGCAGACTTAGCCCGGCTCTACCCGGAGGAACGGGAAGTAGTGGCTATAATTGCGCTCAAGACAGGGCTCTATCTAACTACTGGAGATCCCATGGTTTACCGCGCTGTTTTCTGGGGATTAGCTGGGATGGCTTTGGCTTTCTCTCTCGCTTTCCTTGAGGAGGCTAACGCTCAAACCTCGCTGACTGGCATCAACCGTGACAGCGTACTGCAACTGAACCTTGGGTCGGGACGCAGCCTCCCTCGGGTACCTGTGGGCGGTTCAGGTTCTGAGGAGGGCCGGGATCCTGCTGCTCCTTCGGCGCAAATGTGGGCAGAGTGGCATATTCGCGCCAATGTCTGCACCGGAAACCTCTCCACAGAAGAACTGGCGGAGCTGTTTCCATTGGTGAATCAAGCTCTAGTGGATGCCGTTTGCCGGGGAGGAAGTTAGAGATTGTCCGGGCTGGCGGTAAGGTGAAGAAGGAGCCTCTAGGTCGCTGCTGCATGGATTTTGAGAAACTTTTGGAGGAATGGGTTGCAGCCTTTGCCCAAGTGGCCGAAGAAAGTTTGGCCTCTTTGGAGACTGCCCTGATGGAGCTGGCAGAGCACTTGGCTGTGCCTTTACAGGAAACCCTTAGGCAGTGGGAAGCCCTCTGGAATCTGGAGGAGGAAGTGGAGCCTGAGCCAGAGCCTTTTGAGGAAACCTTCAACTCTTCTGTGGGCGAATCGTTCACCGCCAGCCGTTTCTTCGTCAGCCCGATAGGATTTGGGGGCGTGGTTGTTTACACTTACGTGGCTTCGCCGCCAGAATACATCGGGGATCCCACCTGCCGCTACAATGCCCATTCTCCAGAGTTGCGCTGTGCCGTCAACCCCTGCGGCCCCTGTGAGGGCTGTCCCCACTATGAGCCCCGGAATGAGCCCCGATGAAGGGTGACCGCCTGATTGTTGCGCTGGATACTCCTTCTCAAGAGCAGGCTTTGGAGTGGGTGGACTCCTTGCCGCAGGTGCTGTGGTGGAAGGTGGGTCTGGAGCTGTTCACTGCTGCGGGTTCTTCCATCCTGCAGGCTCTCAAGGAAAGGGGCAAGCGCATTTTCCTGGATTTGAAGCTGCACGACATTCCCCACACGGTGGGGAGGGCTACGGAGGTGGCCGTCGGCTATGGAGTGGATCTGCTCACCGTCCATGCCGCCGGTGGCAGTGCTATGTTGCGCTCAGCCGTGGCAGCCGCCCAGGGCAGTTCTTGTCGGCTGTTGGCGGTTACCCTCTTAACCAGCATCAGCCCCCCGCAGGTGCGACAAGAACTGGGCATCGAGATGGATCCCGCCGACTATGTGTTGCATTTGGCCCGGCTGGCTCAAGCCCAAGGCTTTACCGGACTGGTTTGCTCTCCTCAGGAGGTCTCGCGGCTGCGCCAAGCTTTGGGGCCGGAGGTTTTGCTGGTTACTCCCGGGATCCGTCTGAGCCAGGCCAATGGGGGGGATGGTGAGGATGATCAACGGCGCATCTGCACGCCCGACGAAGCTCTGCGGGCAGGAGCCGATTATCTGGTGGTGGGCCGCCCCATCACCGCTTCTCCCGATCCCGTGGCCGCCTTGCGGCGCTTCCAAGCCTCATGGGATGCTGCCGGGTGAGGGTGTGGGGAGATGCCCGATGTTATTGGGGTAGTTCTGTAATGCAACGACGCCGTAGGCTTGTGCAGTGGATCCCTGAAAATAGGCCGACTGGATCCGGCAGGAGGCGTTGGCTGGGAGCCGGTTTATCGGTGGTTTTGGGCCTGGTCAGCACTCCTGGGCGCGTTAGGGGTGCGGAGCATTTCGTTCCGGCAAGAGGGGAAGCTTGTCTGGCTGCTCCCCAGGTTTGGGCTGAGGCTCTAACGGAGCAGTTGCCCTTGTTCCTCAATCTGGCCTTGAGCCGCTCCCGCTCTGAGTTTCAGGTTGTGCTGGTGGGGAAGCCGGAGGTTGAAATGCTCTCTCCAAGGTCTCTGGCCCGCTTACGCCAACAGGAGCTGGCTCCGGTTTTGCCGGACACCGCAACTGCTGTTTCGCCAGAAGCTTTTCGGCTGTATTTCACCACGCTGGAGCGCCGCTTGGTCTTGCCCCAACACCCCCAAAAGGAGGGCAACTCCTTGGCCGGTCGGCGCAGCGAAACCCTGCAACTGGCCTACGAGGCTTATGTTCTGCAGGCTGCTCCTGGGGATCCCTGGCGGTTGGTGCGTCTGCAGGTAACCGGATCGGGGATCCCCATTCGCGATGTAACGAATGGACTCACTGCCCAGGCCATCCGCCGCTGGCAACAGTCGGGTTGCCCCTTGACGGGCGATCTAGAGTTGACTAGACCTTCTCTCTAGCGGCGCGGAGCGCTTTGCGTCAGCATGAGTGCGGGAGTATGTCACACGGGGAGATTCTCTTTTGGAAGTAACGAAGGGGCACTTTTTCTCCCCAACCGGCCAAGAGTAGAGGGCGTTGGATGTTCTGCTGCCGGTCGAGGGCCCACCCCGTGTAGGGATAGTGTTCTGCACTGCTCATGCGAACAGGCTAGGGTTTACCCATGAAGTTTCCCCCCGCCACACCCCGCCCGGGCAAGCGGCTGCCCCGCGGCTCATTTCCCCGCCTGCGGTCGTCCAACAGGGACAACCATCGCCGTCGGCGTTTGGTTGGTTTTGGTTTCATGGGCCACTGGCTGCTATGGGGAGGGATGGGCCTTCTTTTGGGGCAGCGACTCCGCTCTTGGGGGCAACCGGCTCCTCTGCAGTGGTGGCGCGTTTTGCCGGTGAGCAGTTCTGAGGGATCCCTGACTTTTGTCCAACCGGAACTGCCCCTCTACCACTCGTTCGCGTCAGTGGTGCGGAGCACTTTTGCAGACGGGCTACTGCCCTGGTTGGCTCAGGGAACCGGGATCCCGGCTGAAGGGATCCTGCACATCTTCTCGGCTGTAGCCTGCTTGGCCATTCTGCTGCTGTGCTGGAGCTGGGGCAATTTCTGGAGTGCCGGGCTGTGGGGACTCAGCCCCTGGGTGTTGACCCAAGGGTTGGAGCCGGGCAGCGAGATTTTGGGCAGCCTGGTTCTGCTTTGCAGTTGTGGTGTTGGGCCGGGATCCACCTTGCGCTGGTGGGGTCTGGCCTTAGCTTGTGCCCTGTCTTATAAGGTTTGGCCCTTGGCTTTGCTCTGGGCAGGGCTGTGGACGAGCCAGCAGTGGCCGCGGCAACCTTTGCGTTCGCGTCAGCGGCTCGGAATATCAGGACTGCTTTTGCTGCTGCTGGTGATGGGGCTTTCCTGGCTGGGACGGTTTAATTTGCCGGCTACCTCTGCTGAGGTGATTCCCTATCCTCTCAGCTCCCAAAGTGGCTTGGCTGTTTTGGCTACTTTGATGCTGCCCTTGGGGTTGAGCTTGGTGCGGCTGGGCTGGCCTTGGGCGGAACGGCAACAAGCCCTGCTCAGCTTGGCCGGCTTGGGCCATGTCCTCTGGGTGGGAGTGCTGGCAGCAGTGTTTTGGGATCCCCAAGTGAACACCCTACAGCAAAGTGCTCGCTGGGGTTTGGTGGTGCTCCCCTTCCTGTGCCTGAGCGCCGGTGGTGTCTTAGCAGAGATCCCCTACCGGAGCTGGCGGCGGGTTTTGGGATCCCTACTCCTGGGCAGTTCTTTCTTGTTATCGTGGCAGGCATTGGCCTAAGGTATTCTTTCTCTTGCTTGCCATGACCCAGACCTCGTCCGCATCGGCACCGCGTAGCACTTCGCGGCCCTTGTTGCAAACCCTTTTTGCCCAACGGGCTCAGGCTGTGATCCCTTCTCCTTTCGGGGCGGAGATCCCAGGGGCGGTGCCAGTGGTTACCAGTTTTACCTTTGGGCTGGCGGATCCGCGCCTGTTTCCCAAGGCCGACTTGGCGCGGGCCACGGCGGAGGTGTTGGCAGAGGATGGGGACAATGCCCTCAATTACGGCGGCACGTTTGCCGGGCTGATCGACGTGGTGCTGCAGTTGATGCGGGATAGAGGGGTAGAGGCCCAGCCGGAAAACCTACTGATCGGCTATGGCTCTGGGCAGATCCTCGGCCTACTGCCTCAGGTCTTCGTGGAGCCGGGGGATGTAGTCATTGTGGAAGGGCCCACCTTCATGGGGGCTGTCAGCCGTTTTGCGGCGGCAGGAGCGCGTCTGATCTCGATTCCGGTGGATGGGGAAGGCATGGTGGTGGATCGCCTGGAAGAGGTGCTGCGCGATCTGGCTCGCCAAGGGATCCGCCCCCGATTTGTCTATACCATTCCCACCTTCCAAAACCCCAAAGGCTGCACCCTCTCTGGGCCACGGCGGCAGAAATTGGTGCAGTTGGCAGCTGAGTACGGTGTGGTGGTGGTAGAGGACGAGGCCTACTACGACCTGCGCTTTGCCGGGGATCCCTTGCCCAGCTTGGCTTCCCTGGATCAGGAAGGCTGGGTTCTGCACGTGGGCACCTTCTCCAAGATTGTGGTGCCGGGAGTACGGGTGGGCTGGGCCTGTGGTCACCCTGAGATCATCCGCCGCTTGGAGATGTTTCGCAGCGAGGGATCCCTGGGGCCCTTTTTGGGCCGGGTGGTGGCCCGCTATTGCGGGGAGGGCCGTCTGCAGAGCCACATTCAACTCCTCACCCGTCGCTACCGAGAAAAGTGCCAGGTGATGCTGGAGGCCATCGCTCAATATTTTCCCCCCGAAGTCAAGGTGGAGGCCCCTGGGGGTGGATTTTTCGTCTGGTGTGAGCTGCCCCCTTCCCTAAGCGCCAGCACCTTGTTGCAGGCTACTCGCGCCCTGGGGGTCACCTTCCTGCCGGGCACCCACTGCTTTGCCGATGGCCAAGGGGAGCACGCCCTGCGCCTCGCCTTTAGCTACCAACCGGAAGAGCGCATTGTCAGCGGCATCCAGATTATTGGGGAGCAACTGCACAGACTGATGCACTCTCGCGTCACCTGCTCCCCACAGCCTTAGCCATGCGCCGGAAAAATTGCCCAACGCCCTTCACCAGGTTGGGTGCAGCTTCTGGACGAGCCGGGATCCCGGCCATGAGGGTGTAGTAGTCATCCAAGAGGGTGTGCTCTTCTGGAGAGACCGTGTTGTCGGCCATCATCAGGTTGCCGATTGCTCCCAAAAGTTGCATACGCTCGGTTTCGCTGGCCTGGGCAAGATAATCGGCCATCCAGCGCTCGGTTTGCTCCATTGGGATAGGCTCTTGGATCAGTTCTCGCAGCTCGGTATCGTGCTCCAAACCATAGCGGCGCAGCAGGGATCCCAAGTAGGCCAATTCCTGGGGTTCCAAATGCCCATCGGCCCAAGCAGAGCCGGCCACAATTTTAAGCATGAGCTGGTGTTGAGTTGTGGGGTTCATGGTGGGATCCCTTGCTGAGAACTGTTGTCGCTACGCGACACTTCTGCGAACGTGTCAGGGGGCCAGAGACCTTAGAGGCTGCAGAGTTGAGGGGATGAACAGCTTAACTATAGCCAGACCTTGGGTGAGCCATCTGCGTTCGCGTCAGCAGCGCGGAGCCCTTTTTTCGGCTAGGATCGTTATCTGTATTACGAACACTGAGCTATTCGCGATAGCGGGACGGAGTCCTTTTTCTCGCCCATTCTTGCAATGCTGAGCGCCTCTCCTTGCCAATTGGATCTTGCCATTCTGGCCCCAGGTCGGCTGTACCGCGGCAGCGGCATTCTGGAAGCTGTGCCCCTTGCGGTACTGGGATCCCGTGTGCTGGTGATCGGGGGGGAACGCTCCTTGGCTGTGGTTGAGTCCCCTCTGCAGCGCAATTTCGCGCGGGAGCCTGCCGTCCAAGTCCACTGGACTACCTACGGGGTAGATTGCAGCGAGTCGGAGCTGGCGCGTTTGCAGGCGCTAGCCATGGCGGAATCGGTAACCGGCATCTTAGGAGTGGGGGGTGGCAAGGCACTGGATACGGCCAAGCTAGTGGCCCACAGATTGGGGATCCCGGTGGTTACCGTGCCCACCTCTGCGGCCACCTGTGCCGCCTGGAGCGCCCTATCCAATATCTACTCCGACAGCGGCGCTTTTCAGCGGGATGTGGCCTTGGATCAGGCCCCAGCCGCCTTGATCTTGGACTACGACCTCATTCGTCAGGCTCCCCCTCGCACCTTGGTAGCCGGGATCGGAGATGCCTTGGCCAAGTGGTACGAGTCTTCTGTCAGCAGCGGCGCATCGGAAGATGCCCTGGTGATTGGGGCAGTGCAGCAAGCCCGCGTCCTGCGGGATTTGCTCCTCCAGCAATCGGCGGCGGCCCTACGGGAGCCGGGCGGAACTGCTTGGAAACAGGTGGTGGATGCTTGCATTTGCCTGGCGGGGATCGTTGGCGGCATGGGTGGGGCTAAGTGTCGCACCGTGGCCGCCCACGCTGTCCACAACGGGCTAACCCACTTGTCGGGGCACCGGGCCACCCTGCACGGCGAGAAGGTGGCTTTCGGCATTTTGGCCCAGCTCCGCCTAGAAGAGATCCTGCAGGGAAGCCAGTTGGCGCTGGCAGCACGTACCCAGTTGCTGGAGTTCTACCGCCAGGTGGGGCTGCCCCTCAACTTGCGGGATCTCAAGCTGGGTCACCTGGGATCCGCCGACCTGCTGCAAGCCGCCCAAGTGGCCTGCCAGCCAGGATCCGACATCCACCACCTGCCCTTCCCCGTCAGTCCAGAAGCCCTGTTGGTGGCCCTTACCACCACAGACCTGACCAGCTCCAGCCCTGTTCTCCCTCGGCTGTAAGTCCTGGCAGAGGATATCTGTCTGCTATCCAACTCCGCCGGTACGGGCCTGGGTCGGCATTGTGGGCAGGCGGGCTTCGCCGTAGGCTCCAGAGGTGGCGCCCACCAAGATCAAGGCTCCGCCCATCCAAGTCCACCCATCCGGGATCTCGGCAAACACCCAAAACCCGATTAGGCTGGCCCAGAGCAGACGGGAGAAATCCAGAGGCAGCAGCATCGTCACCTCAGCCAGCTTGTAGGCCTGGGCGAGGGCCACCTGGCCAATGCTGCCCAGTAGCCCCATGGCCACCATCCACAGCCACTGCTCAGGAGAAGGCCAGGTCCAAACCCAGACGGCAGCCAGAAAGGAAAGGGGGGTCTGCAGCAGGCCCATGTAGGCCGTAATCGTGAGGCTGGACTCGGTGCGGGAGAGGATCTTGAGCACGATGGTCACCCAGGCAAAGAGTGCTGCCGCCCCCAAGGCCAGCCCTGTTCCCAGAGAAAACTCTCGGAAGCCTGGCCTCAACATCACCAAAGCCCCGGCAAACCCCAGGCCCAATCCCAGCCAGCGGGACGAGCGCATCTGCTCGCCCAACACCCATACCGCCATCGCGCCGGCAAACAAAAGTTGAACAAAGCTCAGCGCCGTAGCTTCTGCCAGAGGCAACAGGCTGGCTGCCCAAAAGGAGAGCAACATCCCCACCGTGCTGATCGCCGAGCGCAGGAGGTAAAACTCCATCTTGGCGGTGTGCAGAGACTGGATCCCAGCCCGCAACACCAGCGGCGACAGGGCGAGAAACCCGAATAGGTTGCGCAAAAACACAATCTGAAAGGGGTGAAGGGCGGGAGTGTTGAGCCGGATGATCGCGCCTAAACAGGCAAAGCAAGCGGTGGCCAGCAGCTTCAGGGCAACTCCTTGCCAGAGCCTTATTTTTCCCCACTCTGCAAAGCGGCTCAGCTGGTGGCGATACCACATCTCCAAAGTCACAGCTCACACCCAAATGGTTTAGGCACTAAGTTTTCAGCCTTGAACTCTCAGCTTAAACGGACTTCCAGGGATCCGAACTGCGCCCCTGGGCACTCCTTGCTGCCCACCGGCCCCCCTGATTCCCAGGGGGAAAAAGATGGGGATCCCAAGACATGGCCATTTCAAGTAGCCATGAAACAACTCACCCCGTCGCTCCATAGCTCCCCTCTCTCTTTGGGAGAGGGGCTGGAGGTGAGGGCGTGGAACCTCTAGGTTTGCTTGAGAATCTCTTTCAAGTAGCCGATGACCGTTTCCGGCTTGAGATGGGCCATACAGGGATGACCCTCCACCAGGCAGGTTTCGTTTTTGAACTTGTTCTCTGCGCAGACCCGGCACTTGTAGGCGGTTTGGGTGAGATAGACGTGGGGCAGACGAGGAGCCCACAGTCGCACCGGGCTGGCCCCATCTCCATCGGCATCGTTGCCAAACAGGGCAATGGTAGGGCAGCCCACCGCCGCCGCAATGTGCATCGGCCCCGCATCCACGGAGATACAAACCCGCGCCCGCTTCAAGGCCCCCGCCAGCTCGATGAGGCTGGTTTTGCCCCGCAGGTCAACCATTCCCGTTTGCGCCAGCAGTTCGTCTTCGCTGCTGCCGCCGTGGTAGAGGGATCGCTGAAGCTCCGGCGCGCTGCCGATTAGCCCCACCTGCAGGCCCTGGCCTTGGCACCACTGGATCACCTGCCGCCAGTACTCCAGAGGCCACATCTTGGCGCGGCGGGTAGTGGTGATGTGCACCAAGACCTCTGGCACCGGAAAACCGGGATCCCGGCTGGGCAGCTCCAGGCGGAAAAAATCCGTCTCCACGTACGCCAGGCGGCAGAAGATTTCGGCGATGTAGTTGCTGGTGAGGATCCCTTTGTAGCGCTGCAGAAACTCCAGGCCGTTCCAGTCGTCGTCTTGGAGCATGCGCTGTACCGGGTCGGAGCCGGGGTCCAACTTGCGGCGAAAATCCAGAGTCAAGCCGGCCCCGGCAATGTACTGGGGGCGCAGGGCCGTTACCGCCACCAGGTTGAGCTCGCTAAACTCGTCGCAATTGATGGCCAAGTCGTAGGGGCCGGCCTGAGCCACCCGTTCTCGCACAGCAGCGGTCAGGGCCTCGAGGTAATCGGGACGACGGCTGTAGAGAGGAAAGCTGAAGTCGATGTAGGGGCAGTGGAGCTCAAAGTCGCGGGTAATCTCGCTGCCAAAAAAATCCAGCACACAGCCGGGGTATTTTTCCTTGAGGCCCCGCAACAGCGGGATGGTAACCACAAAATTGCCCACCTTGCTGGAGGAAAACACCGCCAGGTGGGGATGTTCCCGCAGAGGTTGGTTGGCAAACCGTTGCATAAGGCTGGGATCCCCAGGAAGATATCAACCCCGCTGGAGGTGGTGCGGGTGGTGCAGACAGAGCACTTTTGCTAGGCTAGCATTCCTCTGTCCTGTGCTTTGATGGCCATGCTGGGATCCCTGGGCCTCAGGGGAGACTGGCTTGGCTGCCATCCCAGATGACCACCACAGCAAAGCGATCCAGAAAGCCATCTGTCGCATTCATCTGGCGCAGACTAAAAGCATCTTCGGCGGAAATCACCAGGTCGTAGCCCAGGGTGCGGATGGCACGAATGCGGTGAGGCCGTTCCCCGATGCGGTTCACCAGTGAGCGGGCCTGCTCTTCCGAGGTGGCATAGGCAGCTGTGCCCTCGCTGCCCACAAAGGCCGCGTTGAGGTCTTGGCCAAGAGTAACGGGGGTATAGACTTGATTGCCATCGGGATCAAACAAGCGCATCGACTGGCTGGGCAAGAAATCTAAGCCTCGTGCATCCACAATCAACCCTGTCACTTGCGGTTCCCGCCGCTGGGATCCCGCCTCCAGACCCGTTCCGCCCCCTGGCCCTTGGCCTGTGCCCACCCCTGAGCCAGGACTGGCTCCGCGCACCCCACTCTGGCCGCTGCCCGGCCCGATCACTTCCCCCTGCCGGGATCCAGAGCCACTGCCGCCAGGGCTGGTGCCGAACTGCCGCAACAGATCCAGATCGAAAACCGGGCCTTCTGCCACTTCCCCGTTGATGGGTTGGGCCGGCTCTACTTTTTGATCCGCTCCCTTGGGTGGGATGGAGTCCTTGGTTGCCGGACGCCAGGGCGCTGCTTCAGAGGCAGGCTGCTCTCCGGCGGGCAAGGCAGGGGATCCCCCTTGCAAGCGGTAAAGGGGAGGAAACAGCGTCTGTGCATTGATCGCTTCCATGGGCAAGACCGATCCCGACAGCAGGATCCCCAGCGCTGCCCAACTCATCTGGATCCCGGAACCTTTCCCGGCAGGCTTCCACCACCTCATCCCAACACCTCTTGGCCACGAAATCTGCGGCCCATCTCGCAACAGCTCACCTTTCCCCCATGCTACCCAGGCAGGGCCGGTTCGGCAGGGGATCCCGCGCAGTCTTCCCCTTGGCTTGAGAGCAGCTGGGGCTCCTGGCCTCTCCCTAAAGGTGGGTCGGAGAACAAGAGATTGATCCCCAGCGATCCCCAAGCTCTTGACCAACAGGCAAAAATACGCAAACATGGGTTCATCATTCTTTATGATCCCCGTTGATCCCCACCTGATGGTTGTCAGCGGCTGGAGAGCGCAAGGCAGGCCGGCACGCCAGCGGGTTCGAGGCTGTACTGAGCCGCAAGCTGGGATCGGCCTTTGGGTTAGAAGCTGGAGCATTGCACAAAGCCCGATTTGTCGAAGAGAAGACAGGAGACCCCGACCATGCCACAAGAGCGGATCCCGTTGGAAGAAATGACCATCCGGCAGTTGCGGGAAGAAGCTGCCCGCTATCAGATCCCCAAGTACAGCCGCATGACCAAGGAGCAACTTGTCCAGGCCATTCGGGAAGCCCAAGCTGCTCGCAGCGGTCGTCCCGCTGACGCGATGCCAGAGCCGAGCGGCCAAGAGTCGGTTACCCAAACGAAGTTTGTGGGCCAAGAGGTTGGCGGTAAGCCGGATCTGGCCGATGTGGACAAAGGGCTGGGCGATTTGCCGGGCGGTTACGGGGAAAGCCGCATTGTTTTGCTGCCGCGGGATCCCCAGTGGGCCTACGCCTATTGGGATGTGCCCAACGAGGCCAAGGAGAGCAAGCGCCGCGAGGGGGGTCAGCAATTGGCGCTGCGCCTCTACGATGTGACGGATATCGATTTCAGCTACCAGCCGGCCCACAGCATGCAGGAGTACCCCTGTGACGAGTTGGCGCGGGAGTGGTATTTGCCGATCCCGGTGAGCGATCGTTCCTACATTGTGGAAATTGGCTACCGGACGGCAGATGGCCGCTGGCTGATGTTGGCCCGCTCGGCGGCGGTGATGGTGCCGCCAGTCTTTCCCTCCGACTGGTTTGAAGAGCACTTCCTGACAGTGCCCTTCGACATGGCTCTGCAGGGCCGCACCCTTTACCAGCTCAGCGAGCCCTACAAGCGCAGTGCCACCGGCATGGGCGTGGTGGACTACAAAGGCGATGAGCCGCAGCAGGGTGCCACGGTCGATCCCTTCCTGGAAATGGTGGGTGGCTTTGAGGCGATGCGGGTGGCGGGATCCCTGTTTGGCAGCCACCAGATGGGCAGCCGCCAATTGGTGCCCGAGCAGGCCATCAGCTCGTTTATCATCCCCTCGGGTGTGGGCATGATGGGGATGGCCATGGCGGAGGTGCCCGCTGCTCCCTGGATGGCTTCAGGATCCGGCTTGGGCCTGTTCTCGGGGGCTTCCGAAGTGCTGCCGCAGCGCTCTCGCAAGTTCTGGCTGGTGGCCGATGCCGAGCTGATTGTCTATGGGGCCACAGAGCCGGATGCCACCGTTACCATTGGCGGGCGCAAGATCCAGCTCAACCCCGATGGCACCTTCCGCTTCCACATGGCTTTCCCAGACGGCAACATCGACTTCCCCATCTTTGCGGTGGCTGCCGATGGCGAGCAAAACCGGGAGATCCACATGACCTTCGACCGCCGCACCCTCTCCCGCCGCACCAACACCAAAGAAGAGGCCATCGAAGAGTTGTTGCCCTGAAGGATCCAACCTTTCCCTTCTTGCCCCCTGGAGCTGGCCGGGGGGCTTTCTTTCCTGGGCTGGAGAGCTTGACTCCAGCCATCAAAACAGGGGATCCCAGCCCTAGGAGAGGTCAATCACCTGGATCAGTTGTTTCAGCTTCTCCATCACCCGTCCAGAGCGAAGCAGGTCTTCCGCCTGTTGGATCCCTTCTGGCAAGGATGGGGCGTGGCCGAGGAGCCACAGATAGCTACCCCCATTCCAGAGAGCGGCTGGGGTGAGTTCACAGGGATCCCCGCTGAGCACCTGCTGCATCTGCCGGAGCAGCTCTTTCTCGCCGGAGAGGGGAATCTCCGGGCCTGCCAAGTGACAATCGCGAGCCTTCAAGAGCAGCCGTTTCCCGCCCTGGTTGAGAATGGCCGCCCGTTCCCGCGGCAGGTCGCAACTGCCTTCCAGACCTTTGACGGTGGTGAATTGCCGAATCTCCCGCAGGGCAAACAGCTCCAGCATCGTGGCCTCGGTGGGCGGATGCACGTACCCGGCCACCAGGTGAAAGGGGCCTTGGTAGGGTGTCCAGACCAGCTCCAAGGTGGCCAAGGGGGGGCGCTTGCCGATTTGATCCCGGTAGTCCATCAGGGCCTGAGCCTGGGGAAAACAGGTGGGCAAATACAAAAATCCCAGCCCGGTTTGTTCCAGCAGTTGCCCCACCCGCTCCAGGGATAGCCCCCGCCAATCTACCCCCAAGCTCCGCCACACCGTTTCCAAAGGCAGCCCATACTTGGTGGGACAGAAGCCAGAGCCATGCAGCAAAACGGCTGACCCTGCCGCCGCCAGCAGCAAAGCCACCAGCACCCCCAGCGGCGCAGTCCGCGAGCGGCCATCGTAGGGATGGCCAAAGATGATCAAGGGATGGGGCAAATCCCGTTGGGGCAGAAGAGGGCCGTCTTCTGCGTAGGCATCCAACATACCGGCCAGCTCTTCGGCAGTGGGGCGCTTGATGCGGTGGGCAATTAAAAAAGCCCCGATCTGGGCGGGAGTGGCTTCCCCCCGCAGGAGCATCCGAGCAGCGCTGGCGGCCTCTGCCCGGCTGAGATCCTGGTGGGTGTGGGTGCCGCTGCCGATTTTTTTCAACAGCTCGCGAAACTCTTGGCTCATGGCATCGGCGGTCGGGAGCGCTGGGCTACCCAAGTAGGGGGAGATAACGGCGGAACACTTGCAACTACCGATACAGGTATTTGACAACTTACAGAAATTTCTACAAAAAATCCCTACAGAACTGACAACAGCCCGGCAGAGGGCTGAGGGAAATGGGGATCTGTACCGGAAGCATGCTCAACCTCAGACTGCCTGATAAGCTGGGCGGCCAACTGCAAAAACCGGCGAATGGGAGGGATCCGATAGCGATCGCTGGTGGTAACCATAACCACCTGTCGCCTCAAGAGGGGGGGCTCGGTGGGCCGCACCTGCAAATCCGGATCGGCGCAGCAGTCCACCAGGGCCGACTCCGGCAGGAGGGCAATGAGCTGCCCCTGTCGCACCACCCCCCGAAAGGCATCCAAGGTGTTCAGTTCCAGGGCTGCTTTCAGGGGAAGCCCCTGTCGGGCCAGATGGGATCCCACCAAGGAGCGCATGGCATAGCCATCTTTGAACACAGCCTGGGGATACTCCGCCAGCACCTTCCAGGGGATCCGCTCGTAGCGGCTGAGGGGATGGGTGGCGGGCACCAATACTTGAATTGGCTCCGAGTACAGTGGCTCCACCACCAGTTCTGCCCCCCGGGTCATCAGGGGATTCTCCATTACCAGGGCCACGTCCACCAGCCCATCCCTGAGCACCTTCAAGGCGCGGTCGCTGCCCAGAGCGGTAACCCGCAACTGCACCTCTGGGTACTCCCGGCAAAACTGTTGCAGCACCGGCGGCAGTTGATGGGCGATCAGAGAATGGATCCCGGCAATGCAGAGCTCGGTTTGCTGGCCCTGCAGCCATTCTCGAATGCTTTCCTGAGCCCGCTGCCATTCCTGACAGATGCGACGGGCATGGGGCAAAAGCCGTTCCCCGGCCACAGTTAGGGCCACCGGGCTTTTGCGATGCAACAGCGGAGCGCCCACCGCTTCCTCCAGGGCCTGGATCTGGCGGCTAATAGCCGATTGGGTCAGACCGCTGAGGCGAGCAGCGGCCAAAAAGCTGCCCGTTTCCACCACGTTCAAAAAGGCTTGCAACAACTCCAGCCGCACTCGGGATCCCTTGATGATGTAGCCTGCCGTGGTGGCATCCTAGCTGGGGAAGCGGTAGGCTTTTGTAAACACCGTTACAAGTTGTTTGTTGGACTGGGGATCCTCAAGCCGGGAGGAGAGGAGGCAGATGGGCTGGGATCCGACCTTGCTGGAGGGGCTGCTCAACTCCGCCATTCCCCACCTTTTCCCCGCTGCCCAGGTGGTCATCCGCCACAAGGGAAGGTGTATCTACTCAAGGGCGGCGGGCCATCTCGACCCTGAGACCCGGCGCCAACCGACAACCTCGGCCACCCGTTTTGACCTGGCCTCGCTGACCAAGCTGTACACCGCCACCGCCTGCATGGCCCTGGTGGAAGCCGGAGCGTTGCTGCTGGATCAACCGGTGAGTCTCCTGTTGCCGGAGTTTCAGGGATCCCGCCCCATTGCCCCCTATGAAGATCCTCTGCAACCAGGGGAATGGATAGCTGCGGAGCCGGAGTCCTTGGGCCAGCTTATTCCAGCAGAACAGGTGACGGTGCGGCAGTTGCTGGCCCACACCGCCGGTTTGCCCGCCTGGCGGCCCCTGTTTCGACAGCCCGATGCCGAATCGGCCCGGCACATGGCCCTGCACACCTTTTTGGCCTACAGGCCGGGATCCCGCAGAGTCTACAGCGATCTTGGATTGATCCTGCTGGGGCTGGCTTTGGAACGTCTGAGCGGAACCCCTCTGGATCAGATCTTGCATGCCCGGATCTTGCAGCCTCTGGGCCTGAGCCAAACTCAGTTTTATCCAGGGGATCCCTTTGACCCATCCTCTGTCTCTGGCTCTTGTGCCCCCACCGAGCTGTGTCCTTGGCGAAAGCGCCGCCTGCAGGGGCAGGTTCACGACGAAAATGCCGCCCGCCTGGGCGGGATCGCCGGCCATGCCGGACTGTTTGCCACGGCAGAGGAAGTAGCTGCTTTCGGGGAGAGTTTTTTGACGGGATCCCTGTTGCAGCCGCAGACGGTGAGGGAAATGACCCGCGAGCAGTTGCCTCAGCAAGGGGATGCCCACCGCTGTCACGAGCGCCGGGGTTTGGGGTTTGCCTTGCGCTCCCCGGATCCCTTGGCCAGCAGCTACCCGTTCAGCCCCAGCGCCTTCGGCCACACCGGCTTCACCGGAACCTCCCTGTGGATCGATCCAGAGCGGGAGCTGGTGGTGACGCTGCTCACCAACGCCGTCTACCACGGTCGGCAGGAGAACGGATTCCAGGCTTTCCGGGTTGCCCTCCATCAGGCCATCCTAGAGGGGCTTTCTTGATCATTGAGTCCCTGACCGTTCCCGCTAGGGTGCCGTAGGCATAACCGAGGCTGAGGTGGACGAGACCTTTTACCGACAGTTGGCAGATATGCTCTCCCGCGGGCCGCTGGTGGTGGCCACCGTGATCCGCACCCAGGGATCTGTGCCTCGCCAGGCGGGGGCAAAACTGGCCGTGGGATCTGATGGCACCCTGTTGGGCACCATTGGCGGTGGAGCTGCCGAAGCGGAAGTCATTGCCCGAGCGCAAACCCTTTTGCAGGCTGCCGTTCCCGTTGGCGATGGCGAGAGCAGCGCGGAGCACTTCGGCAAGACGGAGTCCTGGCCGGCTGGGATGCCGGTTTCCCTCGATCTCAACAGCCCTCCCTTGGGCGTTTGCGGGGGACGGATGCACATTTGGCTACAGCGATGGCAGGGATCCCTTGCCCAAACGTTGGTGGCCCAGATCCTCCAGGCTCTGACCCAAGGGCAAAGGGCTTGGCTGATCACTCCCCTCCATCCTCAGGGGTTCCCCTACCTCAGCCTTAGCGACAGCGGTGCGGAGCACTTTGCCCCCCTGCCATCCCGCCCACAGCTCCTCGCGGGATCCTGGGTCGAGCCCCTCCTCCCTTCCCCCACCCTGCTGATCGTCGGAGCGGGCCACTGCGGCCTGTCCCTGGCCCAGATCGCCCATTTGGCCGGCTTTCGCATTTGGGTTCAGGACGATCGCCCGGACTGGGTAACCCCTCAGCGCTTTCCCGTTGCCGAGCGGCTGTGCTCAGAACCCTTTGCCCAACTTATCCCCCATCTGCACAGGATCCCGCAGCTCTACATCGCTCTTGTGACCCGCAGCTACAGCCTCGATTGCCAAATCCTGCGGGCCATCTACCACTCCGGCCTGACCCCCCACTACCTGGGGATGATCGGCAGCCGCAAGCGGGTACAAACCGTACTGCGAACCCTGGCCCAGGAAGGGATCCCGGAGACCGCCTTCAGTCGGCTCTTTGCCCCCATTGGCCTGGAGATCCACGCCGAAACCCCCGCCGAGATTGCCATCAGCATCACCGCCCAGCTCATCCAGGTGCGACGGGGATCCCCGAAGACAATACCCACACAAAAGGGCGAAACTTAGGCGTAGGCTTGCCGGTTGGCCCGAGAACAAGCTAGGCTAGAAAAGCGCCGCGGGGTAGAGCAGCCTGGTAGCTCGTCGGGCTCATAACCCGAAGGTCACTGGTTCAAATCCAGTCCCCGCTATACCTAGGAGACAGTTGCTTAGAGCAGCGTCCGCACATCCACCACCTTGCCGCTGACTGCCGCTGCGGCCACCATAGCCGGGCTCATGAGCAGGGTGCGCCCGCTGGGGGATCCCTGGCGGCCCTTGAAGTTGCGGTTGGAAGAAGAGGCGCTGATCTGGCGCCCCACCAGCCGATCCGGGTTCATCGCCAAACACATGGAGCAACCGGGATCCCGCCACTCAAACCCTGCCGCCTCGAAGATCTCCCGCAGGCCCTCCTGTTCTGCTTCCTGCTTTACCCGTTCTGAGCCGGGCACCACAAACGCCTTCACCCCTGGGGCCACCCGCCGCCCCTTGGCAATCTTGGCTGCCTCCCGCAGGTCGCTCAAGCGGCCATTGGTGCAACTGCCGATGAAGCAGACATCCACCGGTGTCCCTACAATGGGATCCCCCGGCTGCAAGTCCATGTAGGCATAGGCCTCCTTGGCCAGTTCCCGCTCGCTTTCCGGCAGATCTTCTGGGGCAGGGATCCGCTCATCCACCCCAATACCTTGGCCGGGGGTGATCCCCCAAGTAACCGTCGGCGCAATATCTGCGGCCTGGAAGACCACCACATCGTCGTAGCGGGCATCGCCATCGCTGGCCAGGCTTCTCCACCAGGCTACCGCCTCTTCCCAATCGGATCCCTGGGGGGCAAACTCTCGCCCCCGCAAATACTCAAAGGTCACCGCATCGGGGTTGACGTAGCCGCAGCGGGCCCCTCCCTCGATGGACATGTTGCAGAGGGTCATGCGCTCTTCCATGCTCATGGCTTCAATGGCGCTGCCCCCGTACTCGTAGGCGTAGCCCACCCCGCCTTTGACCCCCAGCTTGCGGATGATGTGCAGAATTACATCCTTAGCGTAAACTCCCGGCCCCAGCTTGCCGTGGATCTCAATGCGGCGCACCTTGAGCTTGGACAAAGCCAAAGTTTGGGTGGCCAATACGTCTCGCACCTGGCTGGTGCCGATCCCAAAAGCAATGGCCCCAAAGGCCCCGTGGGTAGAGGTGTGGCTGTCCCCACAGGCAATGGTCATCCCCGGCAGAGTTAACCCCTGCTCCGGGGCAATCACATGCACGATCCCCTGCCGACCGGAGCCGCTGTTGTAGAAACGGATGCCGTATTGCCGACAATTGCGCTCCAGTTCCTGGATCATCTCCTCCGCTAAGGGATCCGCAAAAGGCCGTGCCCGGTTGTCGGTGGGAATGATGTGATCCACGGTGGCCACCGTCCGCTCGGGAAACAGAACCGGCAGATGACGCTCCCGCAGCATGGCAAAAGCCTGCGGACTGGTCACCTCGTGAATTAGGTGCAGGCCGATGAACAACTGCGTCTGCCCAGAGGGCAAAATCCGCACCGTATGGGCATCCCACACCTTATCGAATAATGTCCTCTCGCTCATCTTCCTCGGCCCGCAGCCAAGTCCTGTAAACTTTCAATGTGCTACTTGGGGAAAAGCTTGTCAAGGCACAGGCCTCCGTTATCTCTGGGCAACGCTGCCGAGCTGAGCGAGATGCAGCCCTTCTTTGAACATCCCCAGCCGGCAAAGGCGGGTCGGAGTCCTCAAGCCAGAAAACCTGTTGCCAGCCCTTCAAACGGGATCCCTGAAGGCCGGCCAAGGCAAAAAGCGATAGCCCGCCTCTTGAATGGCAGCGACGATATCCGGCAGGGCCTCTGCGGTGTGGGGCCAGCGATCGTGGAGCAGCAAAACCAGGGGCTGATCGGAAGCCTGGATCGCCGGCAACTGAGCTCGAACACGCTCCAAAAGTTGGGCTGCGCTTTGGCCCGCGTAAGCATCTTCCGGGCTCATGTTCCAGTAAAGAACTCGATATCCTGCCTGCTCCAGAGAGCGACGCAAAGCAGAATCTAGGCGAAAACCTCCCGGTGGGCGAACAACCAGTTGGGGATCCAAGTTCAACGCTTTGAGCAGTTGGGTTGTCTTATCCACCTCAGCATAAAACAGCTCATTGCTTCCGTAGAGACGTTGATAATCGTGGGTAAAAGTATGATTGGCTAGGGTGTGGTGATGGGCCTGAATCGATTGAGCCAATTCTGGAAATCGGGAAACGTGGGTGCCAATAACAAAGAAAGTGGCCGGGATTTGAAGATCATCCAAAACCTGTAAAAGTCGGGGGGTGGATTGGGGCCAGGGGCCATCATCAATGGTCAGAAAGGCAGAACGAGGTGGCACTTCCAGTAAAGGCCCCAGCACTTCTTCTAAAGGCAGTTGCAAAGGTTGAGTATTTTCTGCCGGATCGAGAAAGTCGGGATCCGGGATCCAGCCATGCTGCAGAAACACCTGCACATGAGCGGGAGCAGGGGTAATCAGTAAACGCCCCGTCTGCTCATTTTGGTTGCCCCAGCTCAGCCGATAGGGCAGATCCGAAGCGACCTCGACGGTTGTTGTATGGGTAATGACTCCGTAGGGGATGTCGATCACATAATGCCCGTTCACCTCTTCTTGATGGATCCAGGCTGCCGAAGGAGCTGATAGATAAATGAGCAAATCTTGGGGATTGGCACCGCGCACCACCCGAATGCTTTCGATGGGGAGAATGAGGTTGTATTCCGAGGTGGCCGTCAGGTTCAGCTCAAAAAGAGGCTGGGCCTCTACCGTGCAGTAGTAGATCAGTCCAACCAGTAGGAAGGCTAGGCAAAATATCAACGCTTTCAACGCTTTCAGAGAGTGCATGGAATGGCTTAATCCTTCGCAACCAATCATAGGACAGAAGCCACCCAAGCTCGATAGAGCCCATCAATTTAGTGAGGATCCGGAAGGCCCTGGGATCCCAGGTGGCGAGAGCAGGCGCTCTTCCCATTTACGTGCAGGTGAGGCCCGTCGGATGTCCCGCCAAATGGCTGTGGCAGCTAGGGTGCCATCGGCAACCGCAATCGCCACCTGGTTCAGGCCCTGCTTCAAATCGCCCAGTGCAAACAGCCGCGGATGAGCAGTGCGACACCACTCGTCGGTCAACAGGTTTTCCCCTTGCCATTTCAAGCCGGGGATCCCTTTCAAATAGGCATTGTGGTATTTGGCTCCCATCGCCACCAAGCCGGTAGTTGCTTCGATGTAAGTGCCATCTTCCAACTCCACACCCTGCAATTGATGGTTTTCTCCAAGAAAGCGGCGAATAGGAGATTCGTAGAGGGGGTAGCCATGATCCGCCAGTTTTTTGCGCATGTCGGGGCCGACCGAGCAGAGGCCGTGGGTCAACACCGAGATATAGGGTGTAAACCAGTTGAGGACAAAAGCTGTATTGATCCGATCTTCCGAATTGACGATCAACACTGACTTTTGATCCCGCATTTCATAGCCGTCGCAGATCATACAGACATGCAGTGAATAGCCGGCGTAGTCGTAAACATTCTGCATATCCGACAACTGGGGCAAGTAATCCATAATGCCGGTTGCCGCGATCAAATATTTGCTCCGAAAAACGGGGTAGAGGCTGTTAACTTTTCCCACCTTGACCTTGACTGCAAAAAGGTCTTCCTCATCGGTGGCATCTTCCACAAAACCGCGCAGGTAATCTACCCCCAAGCTGAGGGCATGCTCTGTTCCCTGGCGCAACAGCTCTCGTCCGGGAGTGGTCGGGGGCAAGCCCAGATAATTGCGCAAATCCTGCATCCAAAAAGAGCGGCCTCTGCCCTTCTCCACCACCAGGCAACTCAATCCATAACGAGCCAGATAGATTGCCGCCGACAACCCCCCTGCTCCCCCTCCGGCTACAATCACGTCATAGATTTTGCCCAAACCAACCTCTAGATTCCTGCTGCTCAGTTTCATAGACGGGATCCCCTCACCAGACTTCTGCTGGGTGGCCTCAAGTTGTCGGTTGCGGCCCGAAAAATCTTAAGAAGCTCCAGACGTTCCGCAGAGCTGCAGATCATACTTGGTCCATCGCGTTTCTGTTGAGATGTGATCGAGCTAAGGGAGCAGTCCCAGCAACCGTCTAGAATGGGGACTGAACTCCCCCTTAGGAGAAAAGCCCTATGCCAGGTATCTTAGCGGCCATTGCCCTGATCTTTGTCGGCTACCTGTTCAACTCGGTCAAAATCATCAGCCAGGGGTATGAGGCATTGGTGGAGCGTTTGGGCAGGTTTCACCGCAAGTTGACCCCAGGATTGCACTTTATTCTTCCCCCCATCGATAGGATTGTGTTCCAGGAAACCATCCGCGAGAAGGTGTTGGATGTGCCTCCTCAGCAGTGCATCACCAGCGACAACGTCTCTTTGATGGCCGATGCGGTGGTCTACTGGCGCATCACCGACATGATCAAGGCCCGCTATGCGGTCGAGGATGTGCAGCGGGCTTTGATTAACCTGGTGCTGACGGCCTTGCGCGCCGAAATTGGCCGTATGGATTTGGATCAAACCTTTTCCTCCCGCGCCGAGATCAACGCTCGCCTTTTGACAGAGCTGGACGAGGCCACAGATCCCTGGGGGATCAAGATCACCCGCGTGGAAGTCAGGGACATTCAACCCTCCAAAACCGTGCAAGACTCGATGGAAAAACAAATGGCTGCCGAGCGGGAAAAGCGGGCCGCTATTCTGAAATCAGAAGGGGAGCAGCAGGCCAGCATCAACCAGGCTGCGGGGGCCGCCAAGGCACAGCTATTGCGAGCAGAAGCGGAGAAGCGAGAGCGGCTGCTGCTGGCTGAAGGCACGGCTGAAGCCATCAAAACCATTGCCGCCACGCTGCAGGAGAACCCAGAGGCAGCCAATGCGCTGCAATACCTGATGGCGCAAAATTATATTGACATGGGCCTCAAGGTGGGCAGCAGTCCCAGCGCGAAGGTGATCTTCATGGATCCCAATTCGATCCCTGGCACCCTGCAAGGGCTGCTCTCCATGGTGGACGTGGCTAAGGGTGGGGAAGGTTCTCGCACAGTGACCTCTCAGAAGCTGCGCACCCCGACCGCTTTCCCAACCGAAGTGGACTTTCCGCGGCTCGACTGAGTTTGACCGACCATGATGGCCCAGGATCCGGCTTGGCTGCTGGTGGGACAGGTGGTGGCGGCCCACGGCTTGCGGGGCTGGCTGCGGGTTAGGTGCTGGTCGGATTTCCCAGAACGCCTCACAGAGCCCGGACCGCGCTGGCTGCAGCGGGATACGGATCCCGAGCCCCTGCTGCACCCCTTGATCGAGGGGCAGTTTTTCCCGGCTAAGGGTCTTTATTTGGTGCGACTGGAAGGGATCCCCAATCGAACGGTGGCTGAGACCTGGGTGGGGGCTAGGCTGCTGGTGCCGGCTTCCCACCGCTTGCCCTTGCAGCCGGAAGAGTACCACTACCGCGATCTCATCGGCTTGGCCGTCTATCACCAAGGGGAGCTGCTGGGACAGGTTTCGGGGATTTTGGCAGCCGGCCAGGATGTGCTGGAGATAACGACCTCTGACCATCGGCAGGTGTTGATCCCCTTTGTGAAAGCCCTGGTGCCTGTCGTGGACTTGGAAAAAGGCGCGCTTCACGTGCAGCCGCCGCCAGGGCTGGTGGAGAGCTTTCTGGGTTAGAGTTCGGCAAGACGGCCTGACTTCCGTACCTGCATCCCATCCTGAACTTGGCCCTCAGAAGCGTCTGTGTGGCCGTTCTAGCCTTTTGTGCTATCATGGGGACAGTTTTTTGATGATAAGCTGATTCCTGGCCTTTAAGGTCAATTTTTCTGGGTTTCTGTTGATCTTGGCCGGGAGCCTTCCTCGGGATTGGAGTTGGGAATGACGGAAAACTACGGTGCAGAGCAGATCCAAGTTTTGGAAGGCTTGGAGGCTGTGCGCAAACGCCCTGGCATGTACATTGGCTCCACTGGGCCGAAGGGGTTGCACCATTTGGTGTACGAGGTGGTGGACAACTCTGTGGATGAGGCCCTGGCCGGCTATTGCGACGATATTCAGATCAGCCTGCATCCCGACGGCTCGGTAGCCGTCTTGGACAATGGCCGCGGCATTCCGGTGGACATCCACCCCAAAACCGGGCAGTCGGCTCTGGTTACGGTGCTGACGGTGTTGCATGCGGGGGGCAAGTTTGGCGGTGGCGGCTACAAGGTCTCCGGCGGGCTGCACGGCGTGGGCGTGTCGGTGGTGAATGCCCTCTCCGAATGGGTGGAGGTGACGGTTTGGCGAGAGGGCAAGGTTTACTTTCAACGTTTCGAGCGCGGGGCGGTGGTGGGATCCCTGAAATCTGAACCCCAACCCAAGGGATCCAACCGGCGGGGTACAGAGGTGCGCTTCAAGCCGGATGGGCTGATCTTTCCCGAGCGAGAGTTCGACTATGCCCTGCTGGCGGCCCGCTTTCGCGAATTGGCCTACCTCAATGCCGGCTTGAAAATCACCTTCAGCGATCTGCGGCGGGATCCGCCCCACTGCGAAACCTATCAATATGCAGGCGGCATCAGGGAATATGTAGCCTTTATCAACCACGAAAAAACGCCCATCCACTCCGACATCATCTACATCCAAGGGGAGCGGGATGGTGTGGAGGTGGAAGTGGCGCTGCAGTGGTGCTCGGATGTGTACACCGACACTTTGATTGGCTTTGCCAACAACATCCGCACCAACGAAGGAGGCACCCACCTGGAGGGCCTGAAAACCTCTCTCACCCTCACCATCAACAGCCAAGCCCGCAAGCTCAACAAGCTGAAAGATTCCGACAGCAACCTGGCCGGAGAAAATGTGCGCGAGGGGTTGACAGCCATCGTCTCGGTCAAGGTGCCCAACCCCGAGTTTGAGGGGCAAACCAAAACCAAGTTGGGCAACACCGAGGTGCGGGGCATTGTGCAAACCCTCGTCTCCGAGGCGCTCACGGAGTACTTGGAGTTCAACCCCAACGTGGCCAGGGGGATCGTCGATAAGGCCATCCAGTCCTTCAATGCTGCCGAGGCGGCCCGGCGGGCCAGAGAATTGGTGCGGCGCAAATCTGCCCTGGAATCTTCCACGCTGCCGGGGAAGTTGGCCGATTGCAGTTGCCGCGACCCGGCGGAGTCTGAGGTGTATTTGGTGGAAGGCGACTCTGCAGGGGGCAGCGCCAAACAAGGTCGGGATCGGCAGTTTCAGGCGGTGTTGCCCCTGCGCGGCAAGATCCTCAACATTGAAAAGGCGGATCCCGCCAAGATCTACAAAAACGCCGAAAT
This sequence comes from Thermostichus sp. MS-CIW-25, assembly GCF_054060015.1. NCBI lineage: Bacteria > Bacillati > Cyanobacteriota > Cyanophyceae > Thermostichales > Thermostichaceae > Thermostichus > Thermostichus sp. MS-CIW-25. Next base: position 40,868 of record NZ_JBSSCS010000001.1, on the reverse strand, counting down.
TCAGGCGATGATCACAGCGCTGGGTTTGGGAGTTAAAGGCGATGAATTTGATCCCAGCCAACTGCGCTACCACCGCATCATCCTCATGACCGATGCCGATGTGGACGGTAGCCACATTCGCACCCTGTTGCTGACCTTTTTCTACCGCTATCAAAAGGCGCTTCTGGAACAGGGCTATGTCTATATCGCCTGTCCGCCGCTCTACAAAATCGAGTGGGGTCGCAACAATGTTCGCTACTGCTACAGCGACGCCGAGAAAGACCAGATCCTGCGGGGGCTGCCTGCCAACACCAAGTACACCATCCAACGGTTCAAGGGTCTGGGGGAAATGATGCCCGAACAACTCTGGGAGACCACCATGAACCCGGCAACGCGCACCCTCAAACAAATCACCATCGAAGATGCGGTGGAGGCGGATCGCATTTTCACCATCTTGATGGGAGATGCTGTTGGTCCCCGACGGGAGTTTATTGAGGCCCACAGTGCCCATTTGGATCTGGCGGCTCTCGATATTTAGCGACTCTCGATATTTAGCGACTCTCGATATTGGGTGGAGAGAACTCTGTCCCGCCTCTTCGGGGCCCACGGCAGGGGGAAAGTGCTCCGCACCGCTGGCGCGAACGTAACGGTGTTGCAGACGAGGCCGCGAGCAGCCAAAAGCTCCCGGACGGGGCAAGATCCCAGTTGCAGCCCAGACCCTGTGGCAAAGTGAGGGAAGAGCGTTCCAGATCCTGCTATGCCTGCATTGCTTACGGCTCTTCTTGCGGTGCTGGGGGGCTATCTCCTGGGATCCATTCCAACCGGCTACTGGGTAGGTCGTTGGTGGGGAGGCATCGATATTCGTCAACAGGGATCCGGCTCTACCGGAGCGACCAATGTGTTGCGGACGTTGGGCAAGGGGCCTGCCCTGCTGGTGTTGCTGGTGGATGCTGCCAAGGGGGCAGCAGCAGTGGCTCTGGGATCGGCCTTGGGATCCGCGTGGTGGGTGGTTTTGGCGGCATTGTTCGCGGTGATCGGCCATAGCCGTTCCTGCTGGCTGGGCTTCAGGGGGGGCAAATCGGTGGCCACCAGCCTGGGGATCTTGTTGGCTATGGCTTGGCCAGTAGCCCTGACAACTTTCGGCGTCTGGCTGCTGGGGCTCGCCCTCACCCGCATCGTTTCCTTCAGCTCCCTGCTGGCGGCAGTTGCGGCTCCGGTGATGATGTGGGCAACGGCTCAGCCTTTGCCCTATTTGTTGTTTGCGCTGGCGGGCGGGGTGTATGTGATCGGTGCTCATCGGCGCAACATCGAGCGCCTACTGGCCGGGTCGGAGCCGCGCATTGGCCAAAAATGGACGCAATCTCCCTAATTTTCAAGGCACTGTGAAGCAGCTGTATTACTCCGCAACGCTATGCAACCGACCACAGTGGTTTTTGTCTACGGATCCCTGCTGCGGGGCGGCCAATACCACAGCTTGCTGCAGGGGGCAGAATTTTTGGGGACAGACAGCCTCAACCACATTGATCTTTACAGTCTCGGCCCCTACCCGATGGCAGTTCGTGGCCGAAACCGGCTCTACGGCGAGTGCTACCGCATCCCCTTGAGTCTATTGGCCCGCTTGGACGAACTGGAAGACCACCCGCGGGTGTACGAACGGCAGTGGGTGCAGTTGGATAGCGGCACCTTTGCTTGGGTTTATCTGGGTCGGCCTGAGCAGGTGCAGGGGTGTTCCCTCATCCCCAGTGGCCGCTGGCTGGCTAGAGATCAAAGTGGAGCTTGACGCCCTCAACATACTGGGGCAGCACCAAAGACTCTATCCCACTGTTGTGCTCCGCACCGCTGTCGCGAACGCGAACGGCTGCCGACGGATCCCATTCTTGGGAATCAGACTCTTTGGCGGAGAGAGCACCGGCATCCACAGGGCTGGAAACGCGCTCCAGGTAGTAGATGCGATCCCCGCGTCGCCAAATGTCTGGCTCAGGCAGGTAGAAGAGCCGACCCGGTCGAGATGAGCCGCTCCTCAGCCGCTGCGGGCGCACCAACAACAAGGGCAGGCATAGATCGGCTTTGATTCGATAGGCAAACTGATCCCGCAGCCGTTCAAGGGTGGGATCCTCCAGTCCCATCTGGGCCAGGAAGGGATTGGGCAGCGCTGGTGCTGAAAAAGCGCTCCGCACCGCTGTCGGGAACGACTCTTGAGCCGTCAAGACATCAGCTCTATTGCTCCGCACTGCCTCCGGCAGGGTTGAGGCCGCATTCGCAGAAGCGTCACGTAGCGATAAAGGGAGAGGCAGGCCCAGGTCTGCCAACGTGGGTAGGGTGATCGAGCGCAGCTCAGCCCGGTTGGCCTCCAGATAGCCGGCCCAGCGCTGCAGTTGGGGGAAGGAAGGCTGCAAGGTGCGGATCCCTTCTGAGATGGGCATATCCGGCAGCAACACCGTCCAGATGGTGGCCGAAACCGAGAGTTTCACCATCAACTCGGCAATGGCCCAGTTTACCTGCGGATCCAGAGTCAGGATCAACAGAGTTTCCGCATGGTCGATATCGGCCTTCAACAAAGCAGACTCGTTCAGTACAGCTTCCTGCAGGGATCCGGGGATGGCTTCTGGCTTGCCGACTTCCTGGCTTGGGGCAGACTTGTGGGTGCCGTTGCCGTCAGAGGAATGAAGTTGTGGGGGCAAGCCATCTGCTGGACGACGCTTCGGCGTTCCTGACAGGGATGTGGAGGACTTACGGGATGGCGGGATGGAGTCCTTACCGTCTGTTGGGTGGGGAGCTTTGTAGCTGCCGTGCCCATTTTTGGAAGACCCAGAAACCAACGGGATCACCTCGACCGTCTGGTTGAGCGAGCGCATCAACTGGGCCAATTGGTTGGTGAGGGGATGATCGCCGATGATTATGGTGGAACTGCCCTGATCCAGACCCAGCCAACGGGCCACCCAGGCTGCCGTCAACCCCTGTACCGTCACCGTCACCGAGATCGTCAAAAACACCAGCGCCTTGAGGGCATCCCCCCCAGTAATGCCCCGTTCTGTCAGCAAAATGGCAAACAAGGAGGCCACCGAAGCCGCCACAATGCCCCGAGGAGCCAGCCAAGCCACAAACAGCTTCTGCCGCCAATTCAGGTCGCTGCGCCAGGTACACAGCCACACGCTCAAGGGGCGAATGACCAGCATCAAGCACAGCACTGTGGCCAGGGATCCCCAGCCCAGGGCAAACACCGCCTTGAGGGAGAGCGTGGCGGTAAGCAAAATAAAGATCACCGAGATGGCCAACACCACCAACTGGCCGTGAAACTGCCGCACACCCCGCTCGGCAATGGCCGCCTTCTGCCGCACCACCAGGCCCGCCATCACCACTGCCATCAGCCCCGCCTCCGATCGCAGCGACTGGGCCAAGGCAAACACCCCCAGCGCCCCTGCCAGCACCACCGAGTTGCGCAACTCCTCGGTTAAAAACTGCCGCGACCAAAGCAGGAAGGATCCCATCAGCCAGCCCCCCAGCGCTCCCACCGCCGACCCGATGGCCAGACGGCTGGACAACTGTTCCAGGGCCATGAGAAAACTGGGATGGCCGGAGAGCACCACCTGCAGCACCACCACTGCCAGAATGGCCCCGATGGGATCGATGAGCACCCCTTCTCCCTCCAGGAGCGTGCTGACTGCCGGATCGACCCGTACCCGCTTCAAGATGGGGTTGATCACCGTCGGCCCTGTTACCACCACCAGGGATCCAAATAAAAAGGCCAGCCGCCAGGGAAACTCTCCCAGATAGTGAGCTGCTGCCGCTCCCCCCACCAGGGTCAGCAGGGATCCCAACAAAACCAAGTTGCGCAGGCTATCCGATACCGGATTGAGGCGTTGCAGCCGCAGGTTCAGCCCCCCCTCAAACAAGATCAGGGCCACCGCCAACGACACCAGCGCCTCCAGCCCGGATCCCATGACTTGGGGGTGAACCCAGCCCAAACCATCTGGCCCCAGCAACAGGCCAAACAGCAGCAGGAAAACAATGCTGGGCACTCTGACAACATTAGCCAGCACCTGAGCAGCGATCCCGGCCACCAGGGCTAGCGTAAACAGGATCGTCAGCTCAAATGAATCTTGCATATTGAGGCTTAACCGAACGCAATAGCGGGACGGAGCCCTTACCTTTCCAGCTACTGAACGCTAACAATCTCGTCGCTGCCATCGTTAACGTCGTTGTTGCTCCGCAACGCTAACGCCAATACAAACTGCTGAAAAGTCTCCAATCGTCAAGGGGGCTCTACCCATCACGTCAGCAGTTCATGAGCCCAAACACGCAGAGCTAACTCATGTGTGTCGGCCCCATGAAGTTGCAAAAGCTACACTCAGCCTGCTTCTCGCTACAGTACACACGACTTACCTCAACGTATCACAGAGCGGGCTTGACGACCACTCTGGCGTTGGGCAGCTCTGTTGGGAATTGAAAGCAAATCGACATGCTGCCAAAAATCTCCCCTTCTAGGCTTTCTCGCCTTCCGGGTGGCTGAGACCCGTCTCTAAGGGCTTAACGCGACGGATGGGCAGATTGGCAATGAGAGCAGTCGTTCCCCCTTCCGTAGCCAAATGAAACTGCATCCCCTCTGAATCTAGCTCCACATAGCGCGACACCACCCCCAAAATCTCTAGGCGCATCGATTCCAGTGCCGCTGGGGTGAGATCAGCGCGGTCATGGGCCAAGATCAGCTTTAACCGTTGCTTGGCTTGATGGCGGCTGTTGCCGGAGTGCCGAGAAAAAAGCTGATCCAAAAAATCGAGGAGCATAGGTTTTGCCGGCCTTGTTACTCAGTTGTGAAAGTTGTGAACAGGTCAAAATTGCCATTCCAATCTGGATAAAGTGGGGAAAAACGACAAAACAGTTGTCAGAGCACCTTTTGGTTTAAAAACCGTTTGGCCCGCTCCCAAAAAGACTCGCTCAAGCTGGCCAGCTTGGGAAACTCCACCGCTTCCCCTTCTAGCCGTCGGGCAATGCGCTGGATGGCCTGAGCAGCCAGAGTTGGATTGGCGGAGAGAACCAGGGGCTCCCCTTTGTTGGTGGAGACGATCACCTCGCGGTCTTCTGGAATAATACCCACCAACGGGATGGCCAGCACCTCCACCACATCTTCCACCGACATCATCTGGCCGGCTGCCACCATGTCCGGGCGCAGGCGGTTGACAATGAGCTGAGTCGATGAAATCTGGGCGGCTTCCAACAAGCCCACCACGCGATCTGCATCCCGCACCGCTGCCACTTCTGGGGTGGTGATGATGATGGCCTCGTTGGCCCCGGCAATGGCATTGCGAAACCCATGTTCGATCCCTGCCGGACAATCGATCAGCACGTAGTCATGGCTGCTGGCCAGCTTCTCGATCAACTGGCGCATCTGATCCGGATTCACCGCCGTTTTGTTGCGGGTTTGGGCTGCCGGCAACAGCGAGAGATGGGGGGTGCGCTTGTCTTTCACCAAAGCCTGCTCGAGGCGGCACTCCCCGGCAATCACCTCTAGGGCCGTGTACACCACCCGATTCTCCAGCCCCAGCAGCAAGTCCAGGTTGCGCAGGCCAAAGTCTGCATCCACCACCACCACCGAGCGACCCAAGCGCGCCAAGGCAGTGCCCAGGTTGGCCGTCACGGTGGTTTTGCCGACTCCACCTTTACCAGAGGTCATGACGATGACTCGGCTCATACTCCTCTCCGCAGAAAATCTTGAAGGCTGGCGATGCAGATGACATCTTCCTGTAGGTAAACCACTTCAGGGGTGTTGGGCAGGGATCCACCTTCTGGCGGACGGGCCACCTGATTGGCAATGCGCAACTGAGTGGGCTCCAACTGCAAAGCCAAAATTACAGCTCCCTTGTCGCCGTTGGCCCCCGCGTGAACCAAGCCGCGCAAGCGTCCCCAAACCCAAACATCTCCTCCGGCAACGATCTCGCCGCCGGGGTTGAGATCCCCCAACAGGAATACGGATCCTCTGTGACGCACGGACATGCCAGAGCGCACCGTCGAACGTAGGTACAGAGGTGTGGTGTCTGGGGGAGCAGGGGGAACTGCCTCCAAAAGGGAAGATTGCTCCACAGAATACCCCAACGTCGCTGCTGCAATCGCTGTCGAGCGGGATCGAGTTTGAACGCGCCACAGTTGCATTCCATGCTGAGACAATAGGGCAGCAAGAAGTTGTAGGGTGGGCATGTCCAGCTCTCGCTGCTGGCTCCAGAGGGTGAGGGGAGCGACCCCGGCCCAGTAGGGTTTGCGGCTGCGCAACTGCCAAACCAGGTTTTCCCAAAGCTCCTCCCAAGGCAAGGTGCTGGGCAAGTGCAGATGAATCCCTTGTGCATCCGACCGAAAGTAAACGCTGCCCGTGGCCCAGGAGTCTGGAGATGGGGAGATTTCAGGGTTCCATGTAGGGGATCCCGTCATGACCGCCCTTAAACGTCTGCCTGAATATAGAGCCCTATCCTATTCCATTCCCCCAAGCCAGGGGAAACTCTCTCGGCGGTTGCCCTTGATAGCAAAGCGGTTTCGCTTGGGTGGCAGGACAATCTTGCTTCGGGATCGCTAACTTGAGGGTACTTGATGGAGCCAATTCCTGATGTTGAAACCTCGCCACACCCTCAGGCTGCTCGCGCCAGCAGGACAGGATCCTCTCCTCTCCAAGGGGTGGAGTTCTCGCGCGGTGAGACCGGTCGCCATTGCCCTACTCAGCATTCTTGCGGCATCTGGGATGGGATCCCCTGCCCATGCCCAAGATCTGGGCCGTTTGCTGATTCATGGCCTTCAGTGGCTGCAGGTGAGCCAGTTGAACGATGCCCAAGAGGTGAGCTTAGGCCGCCAGATCGATCGACAACTGAAAGCGCGGGGACAACTTCGCCTCAGTTCGGATCCCTACTGGGTCGAGCGGGTGAACCGCATTGGCCAACGGGTGGCCGCCCACAGCGAACGGCCCCATCTGCCCTACACCTTTCAAGTGGTGGAAGATCCCGACATCAACGCCTTTGCCACACTGGGAGGCTTTGTCTACATCACCACTGGTGCCCTCGCAGCCGCCGACAACGACGACCAGATTGCCGCCGTGCTGGCCCACGAGGTGGCCCACATCGGCGAACGCCACGGCCTGCAACAACTGCAGCAGGCTGCCACTGCCCAGTTTGGGGCTCAATTGTTGGGGCTCAACGATAGTACCCTGGCCGCTCTGGCCCTGGAATTGGGAGTACGGCGCCCGCAGAGCCGTGAAAACGAGTTTATCGCCGATGAAAAAGGTCTGGGGGCAGCCTATCGCGCCGGGTTTGACCCGCAGGGCATGCCGCAATTTTTGGCCAAGTTGCAATCCCGCGGATCTGTGCCAGAGTTCCTGCGCACCCATCCCCCCGTCTCGGAGCGCATTGCCCGCCTCAACCAGCTCATCATTCAGCACGGCATGGTCAGCCCAGCCGGTCAGACCGTTCCACTCCACGGCTCCGGCGGCTCCATTTGGCCCTCCGGATCCCCCGAACAAACCCAACGCACCGAGATTGAGATCCTGCCGCTACTCCCTGTCCTGCCCTAACTCGGCCCAGAGGGATCCCTTCTGCCCAAGGCCGGCTGAAATGGCTCTCGCTCCCAATCTTTGGCCTTGATGACTTCCTGTGTTTCTTGGTCGGGGATGGCTACTGGTGGAGCTATGCTTCACAGCAAAGGCAGGCCACGCAGTCTCCGCAACTGGTTGAGGTGGGCCGGGCAATCACAGCCGAATAGGGCAATAGCTGCGTTGCTTTCTTCAAGGGTGAACTCCAGAAAGGGATGCTCTGTCACCTCGACCTCAACCCAGGACTCCGTCCCGCTAACGCGAGTGGCTGGGATGGGATCCTTCTGCTCGGGAACAAGGAGAGGATGTCTCCACGGCAAAGAACGGGAGCGGACGACACCCAAGTCAAATGGGGGCGCATCCGGGGCAGAAGCCCAAGCCGCAGGAGCAGACCAAAGCAGCAACGCCCACAGAGCCGGTGTAGCCCACCTTGCCCAGCGCCAATAGGAATAGGGGATCCCTGCCATAGACTTTGCTAACTCACTAGTGTACCGTCCGCTTTGGATTTTGCCAGGGAGTGGCTGAAGCGAAGAGGACGTCATAGCTGCGCAACGCTAACGCGACTGGCCGGCATCGTCTCAGGAACCGTTGGGTCACAGCCGGCGGATCCCATGCCAAACTTTGGTTTAGAATATTTTTAGATTCGAGATTCAGTCTCACTCATTTGAACTTGGGGAGGCCAACCTTTAGCCTTGCCAAGGATATCCCTCTTCTGCAGCGCTCCACTGGGATCTAGCTTCCTGCCCTTTCCCGTCCTGTTTTGTTCATTATCTCTATTATCTCTACCAACTCAGGAGTTTCTTATGGCCGTTCCAAATGGTCATTCCGGCACGCTTCCAGAGCAAGAGGCTTCTTCTATGGGAAAGGACGCTCTTCCGCCAACGCAAACGGGTAATGCTCTAAACCTGGCTCCCCTGCCTGCTGATGGAGCCTCCGGGGCTGCTCAGATGCCGGTACTGCTGGAGGAGAAATCCGGCCCACCGGTGTTTCCCAGCCCTGTCAAGTTCAGCGAAATTGAGATTGACCACCGTCCGGTTGGGGCTTCGACCCTGAAAGTGGTGGATTACTATGCCGACGGACGTCCAGTTACTGCTGCAACTCTCAAAGTCGTGGACACCTGGGGCGAGGGACGCCCAACGGTTGCCTCTGGGGCCAAATTCATTCATGATCCCACGCTCAATCGCCCGATAATGGCTGATGGCCTGAAAATTGCCAAAACCTTTATGGGCAATCGCCCCATTGAGGCCAGCCCCCTCAAGGTGATGCGCTAGCCCGGATCCCCAAGGTGGGCCAGGGATCCCCTTGCTAACCTAGGTTAGGGCACAGCAGGGCAGTGATCATGGAGATCCTGGCAGTTCTCTTGGGGCTGTTGGCGGGCTTGGGAGGAGGAGCGAGCTATCTGGCGGATCAGACGGCGCGGCAGCTTCTGTTGGATCAGTTGGATCGGGCAGAGGTTTTGGAGGTGCGCATCCAAAGCCAGCCCAATTACCGGCTGCTGAATGGCCAAGCGGATCGCCTGCTGATCGCCGGTCGCGGGCTCTATCGAGCGCCCTTTCCCCGCATCGAGCTTCTGGAGCTGGAAACCGATCCGGTGGCAATTGACCCCTCTTTTTTCCAGGGGGCTCCCTTGCGCCTGACGCGACCTCTGCAAGCTGCGGTGCGGGTGGTGGTGCGAGAAGAGGACTTGAATGCTGCCCTCAACATGCCAGAGGTGCTCCGCCAGTTTCAGGATCTCCGGGCCGATCTGCCTTTTGGGGGAGCGGGAAGGGAAGCTCGCCGTTTCGATCTGCGTCAGCCCCGCGTCGAGTTTTTGGATCCCAACCGCATTCAGCTCTCTGCCCTTTTGGTGGAGGAAGACGGCGGTACCGAGCAGAAGGACTCCGTCCAGCCAACGCGAGCAGTGGAGGTGGTGTTCAACGCTGGAATCCGCATGGAGGAAGGGCGCAGCCTAAAGCTGGAGAATCCGGAGTTTGTGATCGGTTCTGTACGGGTTCCTGATGAGATCTCAGCAGCGTTTTTGGGCGGGCTCAATGAGGTGTTTGACCTGCAAGAGCTGGAAGAGAGCGGGATTCTGGTGCGGGTGCTCAGCCTGGAGATAGAGCCTGACCAATTGCAGGTGATTGGGTTTGTGCGGGTGGAGACGCTGGAAAGGACTTTGTCCCGCTAACGGGGATCCCCATTGAGCAGGGATGAGCTCCCCAGGGCTGCGCTCTAGCAGGAGAGCTGCTCTGTCAAACTGGATAAAGATCAGCCAGGCTGGAGATGGGATTATGGCCTTCGATTGGTTTCGCCGCCGCTATACCGACTCTACCGACTCTTCTGGTGAAGCAGAGCCTTCGCCACCGGCCCCGGAACCGGCGGAGATCTCCCCGGAAGACTATTTGGCCTTCGCCAAAGCCGCCTATGCCAACCTGAAGGCCCGTGCTGCTGCCCAAGCCCCACCGGCAACCCAGGACTCTGTCCCACCTGCGCCAGCGGAAGGGATCCCTGCAGAATCCGTCCAGCTGCAGCCACCGGCCTCGACTGAGGACTCCGGCCCACTTGCCCAAGCAGAACCCCGTGAACCCGTCCAGTCCTCCACTCCAACACAAGAACCAGCATCTCCAGAATCGCCCCCTGTGCAGCCGGCGGCAGCTCCCTCGTTTTTCGATCTGGCTCCCCGTGCTGCTGAGCGTCTCCAAGCCCTGCAAGCCAGCGCCGTGGATGAGCCCAAACCCGAGCCGGTGACTCCAGCCGTTGCTCCCTCTCCAGAGACTGGGCCGGAAGAGCTGGTCTTCGATGAGGGCTTCCGCTGGTCAGCCGAGATCCTGGCGGCCCAAGGGCGCAAACCGGAAGAGATTTCCGTTGAGGAAATCTCCTGGCTGCAAAAGCTGCGGCGAGGCTTGGGCAAAACCCGCCTTAACCTGATCAACCAGTTGAAAGCGCTGGTAGGCCGCGGCCCTCTGGATCAGAAGGCTGTGGAAGAAATTGAGGCCCTGTTGCTGCAGGCCGATGTGGGGATCGACGCCACCGAGCAGATCATCCAAGCCCTACAAAAGCGCATGCGAGAGGAGGTGGTGCCCCCAGAGGAGGCCGTCAAATACCTCAAGCAGCAGATGCGGCAGATGTTGACGGTGGGGAATCCCACCTTTGCCCCACAACGGGACACGCTCAACATTTGGCTGATTGTCGGGGTGAATGGGGCGGGCAAAACCACCACCATTGGCAAAATTGCCCATGTCGCCCGCAAGTCTGGATACCGCTGTCTGATTGCTGCTGCTGATACTTTCCGGGCTGCTGCTGTGGAGCAGCTCAAGGTTTGGGCAGAGCGAGCAGGGGTAGAGGTAATCGCCAATCCCTCTCCCAATGCCGATCCGGCAGCGGTGGTTTTTGACGCCATCACAGCCGCCAAGGCCAGGGGCACCGAGTTGCTGTTGGTGGACACGGCAGGCCGTCTGCAAAACAAGAAAAACCTGATGGACGAGCTAGCCAAGATCCGCCGCATCGTTGACAAAAAAGCTCCCGAAGCCAAAGTAGAAAGCCTTCTGGTGCTGGATGCCACCCAAGGGCAAAACGGGTTGCGCCAAGCCGAGGTGTTTGCCGAGGCTGCCAAGTTGAGCGGTGTGATCCTGACTAAGCTGGATAGCACCGCCAAGGGGGGGATTGCCCTGGCCATTACGCAGCAGATGAACCTGCCCATCCGCTTTATCGGCGCCGGCGAGGGGCTAGAAGATCTGCGGCCTTTTTCCAGCTACGAGTTTGTGGAAGCTCTTCTAAGCGAGTATTGAGGCACCCCCTCTCTGAGAAGGGCCATTGTGAAAGAGCATGACTCTAGTCAATAATAAGCTCAACTATACTGAAAATAATGTATAATATGTTCAGTACGGATTACTACCAGTTGATCTTTCTGTTTACTTTCGAGTCTGCCAACATGGTAGCCAAAGCAAAGCAGAAAATTGGTAGTAAGACGACACGGAAACTGCGCTTTGGGTATTCTACTCAAAGCTTTGCGGGATACCGCCATTCTGTTTGGAAACAAACAGAATGCTATCGCTGCACAGTTGAACAGTGATGTTCAGCAGTGTTCAGCGTAAATGTATCAGAGACACACAGATCCAGGCTTTGTTGGGCGTCGCCCCCGCTTTCTGCCCTGGAGTGCTGCAGTGGTGGGGGCAGGTTTGCTTTGGGCTTGGGGTGGGCACCGCTGGATCCAGAGCGGGTTGAACCTGGTTCGGGCAGGATCCACGCAGGATACAGAAGCTTTGCAGGAATTTGTAACCACCTTGGCCCAAGTGTTGTCGGGGGTGCTGGGCTTTACCCTCTCGGTGGTGGCCATTGTGGTGCAGTTGAGCGCGGATCGCTTCACGCCAAAGGTCACGGAGCTGTTTTTGCGCGAGAAAGTCAATTTCTACCTCTTCTTTTTCCTGATTTTGGCCAATGTGGTCAGTTTGTGGAGTTCGGCAGCCCTGGGCTTTTACGTTCGTGTTGGCGTTGCGGAGCAACACCCTCCAGGGTTGCTCGTCGGGCTGAATCTGCTGCTGGGCACAGCTTCGTTTTTGATGCTGATCCCCTACTTTCGCTTCGTGTTTCACTTTTTGCAGCCGGCTTCGATTATCCATCGCATTGAGCAGCAAGTGCGGCAGGCCATCCTGGGATCCCTTGCTTCCAGGAGATCAGGGTCGGACTCCGGATCCAAGAGGGGCTATTTCTCCCGTTGTTCACTGCAACTGCGGCCTCGTCACGACAACGTTGTGCAGCAACAGCGATGCGCAGGAATACAGGGTGCCGTAGGCATAGCAACAGAGCAGCACTCTCCAATGGGCGAATGCTCGCCAGCTCATCAGCGCTGCCTCTCGGCTCTGGATGAAATCAAAAGCATCGCCACCAGTGCTCTCCGTCAGCAGGAGGGGAGCATTCTCCTGGAAGCCTTGGACAGCTTGAAGTCTCTGTGGGTCTTCTATGCTGCTCACAAAGCACAACTGCCCCCTGCCTGGTTTCTCCTTACTCCAGCTCTGCGGCGGGATCCAGACTTTGCTTCGGTGGATAAGGGACTCTTGAGCCAGATTGAGGCAGAAGGATCCTGGCTGGAGCTGAAGATCCTGCGGCAGTATCAAGCCTTATTTGCCGAAGGGCTAAACGGCATGCGCCAGGCGAGCACCCTGGTGGCCATTCACAGCCGGGAGCTGGGGATCCGCGCCCTGGAAGCCCAACAACTCACGGTAGCGGGGTGGGTGATCAAGTTTTTCAACACCTATCTGCGGGCCGTCATCAACGCGCGAGACATCCGCAGCGGCTACAACCTGCTCAAGCAGTACCGCTTGTTGGCCGAGGCAGCCCTACAACACCGCCAGTCGGCTCTGGTCTTGCAGATTGTTGGCTACTTTCGCTACTACAGCTTAATTGCCTACAAAGCTGGCCTCTTTTTCCTATCTGAAACCTTTGGCTTTGATCTGGGAATGTTGGCCCAGTCGAGCTGTGCTCTGGGCTCTGAAACAACGGAAGCCATTGTGCAAGCCTTGTTACGTCTGGATCAGGATCCCGTTCGCGTCAGCGGGACGGAGTCCTTAAGCGAGCAACAGGAAACCACCCTGCGTGGGATCCGCAAAACCCAAGTCCGCTTGGCAGCCTATTTCCTCAGTCGTGGCCGGGAGGACTGGGCCAGGCTGATCTATCAGGATATGCAGCACGAGCCCCTGGCGCGCCTGCAGAGCATCCACCAAGAGCTGCTCTCTACGGCTGCAGAGTTTTGGGAGTTTACCGACCGGGGGGAGAACTTCTACTACTTGGAGCCCGCTCTTTGGCCCTATGCCGAGCAGTTTTTTAGCTGGTTTCAGGGCTTAACCTTGCCGGCAGATAAGCTGAAGAGCATGACTCTAGTCAATAATAAGCTCAACTATACTGAAAATAATGTATAATATGTTCAGTACGGATTACTACCAGTTGATCTTTCTGTTTACTTTCGAGTCTGCCAACATGGTAGCCAAAGCAAAGCAGAAAATTGGTAGTAAGACGACACGGAAACTGCGCTTTGGGTATTCTACTCAAAGCTTTGCGGGATACCGCCATTCTGGTTGGAAACAAACAGAATGCTATCGCTGCATAGTTGAACAGTGATGTTCAGCAGTGTTCAGCGTAAATGTATCAGCTCCTCTGGATCTCTGGAGCTTCCCTAAAAAATTCTGCCGCTCGCGTAAGCGGGACGGAGTCCTTGTCTAGTCTGGTTAGAGCCGCCCCTTGCTGACTTGTCCCATCGCGTTAGCGGGACGGAGTCCCATGCGTCCTTTCGGCAACCCCAACCGTCTAGGCAGTTCTCCCAGCCGCAGATCCCTGCCGGGATCCAGCTCCTTCGTTCAGTTTCGCCGCGACCCGCACCTAGTGCCCTTTTGGGGCCTAAGCCTACTAGTCATGGGCCTGGCAGTGCCTCTGTTTGTGCTTTCGGGGGCGGATCCCAGTTTGGCTGGCTGCGACGAGAGCTTTTATGCCCAAATGGCCCGCGAGCTGCTGCGGGGAGGGCATTGGCTGGGGCCCACTTTTTTGGGGGAGCCTTTTTTCGAGAAACCCCCTCTGCTCACCTGGAGCGTGGCCCTCAGTTTTGCCCTGTACGGGGTAAACGAGTGGGCAGCGCGGCTGCCAGGGATCCTCGCTGCTTTGCTCTCCATTCCCCTGGTGGGTTGGATTGGGCGACCTTTTTTGCCGATGCGGGCGGCCTTTTTGGGGATGGCAATTTTGCCCTTGTGCTACCTCTGGGTGCAGCAGGGGCGGCTGGTGGGGCAGGATGTACCTCTCACCTTTCTGGAGCTGCTGGGGATCCTGGGGCTGGTCAACGGTATCCGCGGCCACAGGGTTTGGTTTTGGCTAACCGGAGTGGCCTTCGGGCTGGGCCTGCTGATGAAAAGTGCCATGATCCTGCTGCCGGGGGCGGCTTTGATCCCCTATCTCGTGCAGCAACGGCGCCGCTGGATGGGATCCGCCCCATTTTGGCTGGCGCTTGGGCTGGGCTTGGGGATTTTTGGCCTCTGGCTGGGTCTGGCCATGCAGGTGTATGGCCCGCAGGTGCTGACCACCTTGGTGGGAAAGGTGTGGGATCTGGGGCAGGAGCCCTTCCATGCCGATGCCACCGGCTGGTACTACTTTTGGCACATTCCCGTTCATGGCTTCCCGTGGACGGTTTTGGCTTTGGTGGGTGGCTTTCTCCTGGTGCGCCAGCAGCCGGGATCCACGCTGCTAATCTGGTCTTTCCCCCTGCTGCTGCTGTTGTTGTTGCAGCTTTATCCCACCAAAACCCCCTACTACACCGTGCAGCTTTACCCTTGGCTGGCTCTCTTGGCCGGGGTAGCCTTGGATCAAGCGTTGGCTATGCGGGGTCGCGTCAGCGGTGCGGATCGCGTTAGCGGGACGGAGTCCTTGCACTTAAAGCCCCGTCTGGCCCAGGTGCTCTCTTGGGGACTGGCAGCGGTGGGGCTGTTGCTGTTGGGTTTGGGGGTGGCCGTCCGGCTAGGTGTAGACGGTCTGGAGCTCCTACAGCCTCATGCTTGGCCGCTGGTGGCGATGGGTCTTTTGTACCTCTTGCTGCCAGGGATCTGCAGTTGGTGGCGGGTGTTGCGCTGCGCCGGCGAGCTGTGGGTGGGAATCCTCTTGTTGGTCGGGATCCTCGCTATGATCACCATCGTCTTGCGGCCTGATTTCGGCAACTTCAGCCCTGCTTTTGCCCAAATGGATTGGAACCAAATGCTGCCCCCGTCCGTTCGCGCTATTCGGACGGAGTCCTCGACAGAGGCTGGGGAGACGGTGGTGGATATTGGCCGCAGCGGCTTGCCGGATGTCTGTCAGGCTCAGGCCATCGCTTTTTATACCCCCCATCCGGGGAGATGGGTGGATGATCAGGCTCTGCAACGAGGGGAATATGGAGACTACCTTTGGGTTTCTCCGGTGCAGGCAGAAAAGGTGGAGATCCGGGATTTGGGGTTACAACCTCTAGCGGCGGTGGAGGGCTGGCAACTGGTGCGCCGTTTGGATCCCCTCTTGGAGCAGGGCAGCGGGGAGCCTCTTTGAGTTTAAAAATCTTAAGTTTAAGAATCCTAGGAAGTGTTAAAGCATGGCGGGAATAGCGGAATCGGGCCGGTCGTGGGTGTCTCTAGAGCGTACCTGGGTAATCCAGGGATTGGCTTGGCTGGCAGCGCTGCTATTTGTGGCGGGGGTGATCCTGCTGGCGGGGGCTTCACCTCTCCAGGTGGCGGCCAGCATGTGGCAGGGGGCCTTCGGCACTGAAGCTCAGTTTGGCCGGGTTTTGGCAACGCTGGCTCCCCTTGTCCTCTGCTGCTGTGGGCTGGTGTTTACGTTTGTTGCCGGTCTCTACAACTTGGGCATCGAAGGGCAAATGGTGGTCGGGGCAATTGCGGCCACGTTTCTGGTGCGTCTGGAAGCGGGATGGTTGCCGCCGCCACTGGCCATTACCTTGGCGCTTTTGGCCGGGATCCTGGGCGGGGCGGGCTGGGGCCTGTTGGCTGGGATCCTGAATGTGTGGGGGCGGGTCAACGAGATCTTCGCTGGGCTGGGGCTGGATTTTGTTGCCCAAGGTTGGGTGCTCTACCTGATCTTCGGCCCTTGGAAAAGGCCGGGGGTGGCTTCCATGAGCGGGACGGAAGTGTTGGATCCCCGTCTGTGGTTGCCCACCTGGGGGCGGTCAGAGGCCAGTCCGGTGGCGTTGCTGCTGGCCCTGTTGGCTTTGGCCCTGACGGTGCTGGTGGTGGGCAACACTCGCTTCGGCCTGCAGTTGCGGGCGGTGGGGAAAAACCCTGTAGCTGCTTTCCGGTTGGGGATCCCGGCTACCCGCAGGTTGCTCATGGCATTTGCCTGCTGTGGGGGCTTAGCAGGGCTGGCGGGCGCCTTGCAGGTGTTGGCTCTGTTCCATCGCCTCATCCCCAATATCTCCAGCAATTTGGGCTTTCTGGCCTTGTTGGTGGTGATGCTGGCAGGCTTTAACCCCCTGCTGATTTTGCCGATTGCCTTTTTCTTCAGCAGTCTTAACATCGGCAGCTTGCAACTGCCTCTCTCTTTGCAATTGGAGTCTTCTTTGGCCGGTGTGATTCAGGGATCCCTGGTGTTGTTCGTCTTGCTGGCCCAAGGGATCAGCCGCCGCTACTTCCTTGGGAAAGGTTAATGGCTTCGGCGATTTCTGGGATCCCTTTGCGTTAGCGTTGCGCAACAACGAGATTTAACTCCTATCGCGGGGGAAAACTTTGGATTTTTCTGCTCAGGACAGTGGTGCGGTTCCTCTGCTGTAGGCATAGCACCATCAACATCGGGAAATAAGGTTATCGTAGAAGGATGAATCGGACATCCCCTTTTTCAAATCGACCGCTCATCGGCGTTACCACCCGCAACCGCAATGACGAGGGAGACTTTGTAGCGCCAGGCCGTTATGTGGACGCCATTCGCGCTGCCGGAGGGATCCCTGTTCTTTTTCCCCCAGGCGAAAGCGAGCCCCAGGTTTTGCTGTCTTGGGTGGATGGCCTGGTGTTGACCGGTGGCGGCGACCTGATACATTTACGCTGAACACTGCTGAGCATTACTGCTCAACGGTGAAGCGATCGCATCCTGTCCACTGCTGAACAGAAAGGCGGTATCCCGCAAAGCCCTGAGCATAACACCCAGAGCGCCGTTTCAACGACGTCTCACTACCAATTTTCTGCTTTACTTTGGCTACCCTGCCGGCAGACTCGAAAGTAGGCAGAAGGATCAACCGATAGTAAGCCGTGCTGAACATATTATGCATTATTTTCAGCATGGTTGAGCGTATCGTTGACTAAGTCACCTCTGCCCCAGCACCTTTCGCGGTAGCGGGACGGAGTCCTTTCGCGTCAGCGGGACGGAGTCCTTGTGGGCATGAAAGATGTCTTGGTACTCAAATACGCTCGTTAGGCTGAGGCTTTGCCAGGGCGGGATCCCTCTGCGGCAGCTCAACACCCCAGTAGCCAGCAGAAAGCTGCCCCATGCTAGGCTCTAGGCGGTGCTGCCCTAGTCGGCAAGGGGGGACTTGAAGGATATGAAAAAAAGGGTGGGCAGGGTAGTTTTCGCAAGTGCTTTAACTTTTTTTGCCAGTTCAATTCTTCTGAGAGCCTACGGTTCGCATTCAATCGAGTGGGCTCGCCAGTTCGGAACTCCTGCGAATGAGGTGGCTGACTCTATTGCTGTCGATCGCGCCAGCGGTGCGGAGCACTTTCGCGCCAGCGGTGCGGAGCACTTTCGCGCCAGCGGTGCGGAGCACTTTCGCGCCAGCGGTGCGGAGCACTTTCGCGCCAGCGGTGCGGAGCACTTTGGACAGGGCAATGCTTGGGTAGCGGGAACCACTACGGGAGCCCTTCCTGACCAGTTGAGCGCTGGGCGCTGGGGTGCTTCTGTGCTTCAAGTACAGTCGCTAAGCCTGAGCTTCCTTCCCTTGGGAGAGCGGCCATGCACCGAATAGCTGCTTTGCCAGGGGGATGGGATCCTTCCCAATCCGGCGTCATTTTCTTGGAGCAGGATCCCGCTCCCATCGTTATCCTTTCGGCAGCCGATACGGATCTCACGGCCTTGAGCGCAGCCCTGCGCCTGTTGCCCGGCGATTTTCCGGCGGTGCGGGCGGCCAATTTGTTGCAGTTGCAACAGCCCCTAAGCCTGGATGACTATGCCGAGAGGGTGCTGCGGCGGGCGCAGGTGGTGCTCCTTCGCCTGTTGGGGGGAAGGGCCTACTGGAGCTATGGCCTGGAGGTGGCCAAGCAGGTGGCCGCCGTTCGCGGTAGCGGGCCGGAGTCCTTGGAGGGATCCACCCTGATCGTCATTCCTGGGGACGATCGCCCCGACTGGGATTTGGTGAGCCATTCCACTGTGCCCCTGGCGGTGGCGGATCGGGTGTGGCGGTACTGGCTGGAGGGGGGAGCGGAGAATGTGGCTGCCTGTCTGCTGTTGCTGGCGAGGGAGTTTCTGGGGGGCCAATATTCGGTGCCGGATCCTCAAGTGCTGCCGCGTCTGGGGATCTATCAACCCCCTGTAGCTCCGCCGGCGGATCCCCAAGCTCCCAAGGTGGGGATTTTACTCTACCGGGCCCATGTTCTGGCGGGGAATACAGAGCCGGTGGATCAATTGGCAAAAGCCTTGGTGGAGCGGGGGCTGCAGCCTCTGTGCCTTTACACCTACAGCCTTCAAGATCCCGACTTGCCCCAGGCCGTTCGGGATCACTTTGGCAGCCAGATTGACCTGTTGCTCAACACCACCAGCTTTTCTCTGGCGCGGTTGGACAGCCACCAGCCCGACGTGAGGCTGTGGCAGGAGTTGGATGTGCCTGTTTTGCAGGTAATCCTCAGCGGTGGATCCCGGCAGAGCTGGGAGGACTCCACGCGAGGACTGGGAGCGCGGGATCTGGCCATGAATGTGGCTTTGCCGGAGGTGGATGGGCGCATCATCAGCCGCGCCGTTTCCTTCAAGGCGGTTCAACAGCGGGATCCCCACTTGCAAACGGAGGTGGTGGCCTACGTGGCTGTGCCGGATCGGGTGGAGTTTGTAGCAGATCTGGCAGCCAACTGGGTGAAACTGCGGCGCACCCCTGCCAACCAGCGCCGTCTGGCTCTGATTTTGGCCAACTACCCCAGCCGGGACGGGCGACTGGCCAATGGGGTGGGTCTGGATACCCCTGCCAGTTGTGTGGAAATTCTCAAAGCTTTGGCGGGAGCTGGCTACTCAGTAGATCCCCTGCCCCAGACTGGAGATGAACTCATCCATTGGCTAACCGAAGGCCAGACCTACGACCCCTTGGGATCCCTGCGCCCGGCTCGGCAATGCCTTTCTGCTGCCCTTTATCGAGAGTGGTTTGCCCGCTTGCCTGAGCCCATCCAAGCCAACCTCATTCAGCAATGGGGGAATCCGCCCGCCCAAAACATCCCCATCGCCGGTCTCCAGTTGGGGCACGTTTTTGTTGGCATCCAGCCCCCGCGGGGCTACGACCGGGATCCCTCGTTGAACTACCACGCCCCGGATCTGGTGCCCCCCCACGAGTACCTGGCTTTTTACCTGTGGTTGCGGCAGGTCTTCGGCACTCAAGCGGTGGTGCATGTGGGCAAGCACGGCAACCTGGAATGGCTGCCCGGCAAGGGATCCGCTCTTTCCGCCACCTGCTACCCGGAGGTTGCTCTGGGGCCAATGCCCCACTTCTACCCCTTCATCGTCAACGACCCAGGAGAGGGATCCCAGGCCAAGCGGCGAGCCCAGGCAGTGATTATCGACCACCTCACCCCGCCCCTTACTCGTGCTGAGCTGTACGGCCCCCTGGCGGATTTGGAACGGTTGATGGATGAGTACGTGCAGGCCCAACAGATGGATCCAGGCCGCTGCCCGCTGATTCGCGCCCAGATTCAGGAGCTGGTTCGAGCAGAGCATCTAGACCAACAGTTCAACCTGGAAAAAGAAGAAGATTGGAATCGCCTGGATGGCTATCTTTGCGAGCTAAAAGAATCCCAGATTCGCGATGGGCTGCACATCTTTGGCCGGATCCCTGCCGGTGAGCAGCTTATCGATCTGGTGGTAGCGCTGGCCCGCTACCCCGGCCACGGGCAACTGGGGATTACTCAGGCCATTGCCCGCGATTGGGGATGGGACTGGGATCCCTTGACCGCCGACCTGACAGATCCTTGGCCAGAGGGATCCCCGAACTCGCCGTAACCCAAGCCAAGCGTCTTATTTTCCTCTCTCAGGGAGCAAGGAAGAATCTTAAGAGTAAGAGGAGTTGATCGGGATCCCTCATCAACTCCTCTGTTGGAACAATGGAAGCAGGCTAGAGAAACAGCCGGATCCCGGAATCGTAGCCCAAGACCGGCTCGCGCCTAGGTGCCCCCTGGCCAGCTACCGGGAAGCCCTAGCGGGCGTTTCAATAGCGAGATTGAAAACTCCGCCGCCGCTCACCACCACCGAAAGCAGGGCGTTCTTCCCGGGGACGAGCTTTGTTCACCTTGAGGTCGCGCCCCATCCATTCTGCCCCATCCAGAGCAGCAATGGCAGCCTGCTCCTCTGCTTCAGAGCTCATTTCCACAAACCCGAAGCCCCGAATGCGGCCTGTCTCACGGTCAGTGGGGATCTGCACCCGCTTCACAGAACCGTACTCAGCAAAAACAGCGGTCAAATCCGCTTCTGTCACCTTAAAGGAAAGGTTGCCAACATAAATCGACATAGACGATCTCCGAAAGAGAGAGTAACAAAGGGTGAGATGTTCGGAGAGCCGTCTGCCAATACAAAACGTGAAAATCCGTCAAGACCAGAAGAAACGAGCACTACAACCGATAACAATCTCAACTTCTATCCTAACACAGAAGCAGGGGTTCACCACTTCGATTTCGCGAAATTCTGGGGACATTGCCTTCACACCCCAACTGGCCCGGCCCAAACACTCCGCTGCCCTACCTGCGCTGACGCCACCTCAGCCCAGCTTCTCCAGCCTGGATCCCAGTAACCTCATCTGGGCTTCCAGCTCTGCCAGTTGTTCCTGACTGGCTTGCACCACCTCAGGGTTGGCCCGGTTGAGAAAATTGGGGTTCTCCAAGCGGGCGCGGATCCCTTGGGCCTCTTTTTCCAGTTTGGCCAGGTCTTTTTGCAGTTTGGCCCGCAGCGCTTCCACATCCACCAGTCCTGCCAAGGGCATCAGCACCTGCACCGTGCCCACCACTGCAGCCGCCACCTGTTTGGGCTCCGTGGCCAGGGATCCCGTAATCTCCAAAGCCTCGGCCTTAACCAGATCCCGGATATAAGCTTGGGCAGCCGTCAGGATCCGCTGCTCGGCGGGATCGGTAGTGAGCAAAAGGGCCCTGATGGTCTGATGGGGCTTGAGGCCGGCTTCTGCCCGCAGGTTGCGCAGGCTGGTAATGGTTTGGATCACCAAGCCAAACTCCCGCTCCAGTTGGGGGTCGATCCAACTGGGATCCGGGGTGGGATAGGGCTGCACAGAGATGGAAGTGGTTTGATTGACCTGGGTGAGCAGCTGCCAGATCTCCTCGGTGATGTGGGGCATCCAGGGGTGCAGCAGTTTGAGAATGGTTTCCAAAACGATGGCCAGCACCTGCTGCGCTGTGCGCTTGGAAGCCAAGTTTTCTCCCCGCAGCCGGGGCTTGACCAGCTCGATGTACCAGTCGCAAAAGTCATCCCAAATGAGAGAGTAGAGCAGGCGCGCCCCCTCGCCCAGGCCATAGGCTTCCAGCTCGGCGATAACTTGGGTGGCCGTGGAGTGCAGCCGCGACAGGATCCAGCGATCGGCCAGCTCCAGCGCTTCGGGGGCAGGGGATCCCAGTTGGGCAGGGGTTTGCCCCTCCAAGTTCATCAACACAAAGCGGGAGGCGTTCCAGATCTTATTGGCAAAGTTGCGGGCGGCCTCTACGCTGGCGCTCTCCCCCGTCTTGCGGTCGTAGGCCAGGCGGATATCCTGCCCTGCCCCCACCACCTCTTTGACCAGGGCATAGCGCAGGGCGTCGGTGCCGTATTTGTCCAGCAGCTCCAGGGGATCGATGCCATTTCCCTTGGTTTTGGACATTTTCGCCCCGTGCTCATCCCGCACCAGGCCATTGATGTACACATCTTTGAAGGGGATCTGGCCGGTAAATTGGGATCCCATCATGGCCATGCGGGCCACCCAGAAGAAAATGATGTCAAAGCCCGTGGACATCAGGGAGTTGGGATAGTAGCGTTTGAAATCCTCGGTCTCTTCCGGCCAGCCCAGGGTTGAAAAGGGCCACAGAGCAGAGCTAAACCAGGTATCCAGCACATCGGGATCCTGTTCCACCCGCTCAACTTCTGGGCCAAACTTTTCCCGTGCCTTGAGCAGCGCTTCCTCGCCGTTGCGGGCCACCACAAAAGCTTGGGGATCCTCGAGAAGCTGGCCATTGAGGACTGGATACCAAGCTGGGATCTGATGGCCCCACCACAACTGCCGAGAAATGCACCAGGGGCGCAGCTTTTCCAGCCAGCCCGTGTAGACTTTGGTCCAGCGCTCAGGGATAAAGCGGGGGCTATTTCGTTGGTATTCCTCTTCCAAACAGCGAGCCCCCATCCCCGAGACATCGCAAAACCACTGAATGGAAAGCAAAGGCTCGATGGGCACGCCGCCGCGGTCGCTGTGGGGAACGGTGTGGGTGTAGTCCTCCACCTTCTCCAGCAGGCCATGTTCGGCAAACCACTGCACCACCTTTTCTCGGGCCACAAAGCGATCTAGGCCGGTGAAAGGATCCCCGTTTTCGTTGAGGGTGCCGTCTTTATTGAGGATGTTGATGAAGGGCAATTGGTGCCGTTTGCCGATTTCAAAGTCGTTGGGGTCGTGGGCCGGGGTAATTTTCACACACCCGGAGCCAAAGGAGGGATCCACATACTCATCCGCAATGATGGGGATGAGGCGATTTTTAATGGGCAGGCGAATGAACTGGCCGATGAGATGGCAATAGCGCTCGTCTTGGGGGTTCACCGCCACCGCCGTATCCCCCAGCATGGTCTCGGGCCGAGTGGTGGCCACCACCAGATACTGGCTGGGATCCTCGGCCAAGGGATAGCGAAAATGCCACAGGTGGCCCTTGACCTCTTTGTCGTCTAGCTCAATGTCTGACACCGCCGACTGGGTGGCCGGGCACCAGTTCACCAAATACTCGCCCCGGTAAATCAACCCCGCCTCGTATAGCCGCACAAACGCCTCGGTTACCGCCCGGCTCAGCCCCTCGTCGAGGGTAAAGCGATCCCGCGTCCAGTCCAGCGAGAGACCCAGCCGCCGCAATTGGCTCTTGATAGCTCCCTGCGACTGCTCCTTCCAAGCCCAAGCTCGCTCCAGAAAAGCCTCGCGGCCCAGATCGAAGCGGGTCTTGCCCTCTTGGCGCAGTTGGTTTTCCAGGATGGTGTGCACGGCGATGCTGGCATGGTCTGTGCCGGGCAGCCAGAGCACGTTGTAGCCGCGCATCCGCTTGTAGCGCGTCACCACATCCGGCAGGGTAAAGGCAAAAGCATGGCCCATGTGCAGGTTGCCCGTCACATTGGGCGGGGGCAGCACCATGCTAAAGGCCTCTCCCGGCGCCTTGGGATCCGCCACGTAAAAGCCCTTCTCCTCCCAAAAGCGCTGCCACTTCGGCTCGGTCTCGAAGGGGTTGTACTGGCTGGGCAGGTTGACAGAGGAAATTGCAGCAGTCATGGGGAGAATAGGCCAACGGCTGAGAAGGATGAATCACTTTGATGAATCACTTTATAGAGTAGCAGTTCAACCCTTTGCCCTTCGGGGTAGAGTGGCCCATCGGTCTTGACCCTAATCACACGGCTAGAGAGGGATTTCGAGCTAGGGTACTACCATCCTCAGCTTTGGGTACGGCGTTATGTCCAGATCATTGACGGCAACGGTCCTGATGGCTCTGATGGCTCTATCCCCTGGGATCCCTGCCCTCGCGCAACAAGAGTGGTGGAAACGCTCAAAAGACGACATCCTGCTTTGTTATGGGCAGCCCGTCGATCCAGCCTCTCTGCCGGGTTTTGAGGTTTGCTTGAGTGCCCGCCGCCACCCTGATGAACAATCCCGGCTGGTAGGCCTGTATTTTGTTCCGTACAGCGATTACGTCTTTTGCTTCGTAGGTACAGAGAAGCCCAATAGCTCAGAGTGGACTCTTGTGGGTCGAAGTGGAGAGTTCGTGTTTGGCCTAGATCGCCCTCTGGCCCCTTCTGAACTAGAAGGGGAGACCCCTTGGATTATCCAGCGAAAAGCCCGCATTCTCGAGGTGGAGGGGGATCCTGTTGCCAGTTTCAGGCAACTGGTGGTTTACGACGAAACCGAGTTGGATCTGAAGGGGTTTGCCATAGTGAGTGCACCTCCAGGGCACTTCGGGGATTCCATTTTGCCAGAAGTGTTTTTGGAGCGGCCCGAATGCCAGGCAATTTTGAATTGAGGGCCTTCCGCACCTTCGGCTAGTGGGCGCTCCTGGGTTTGGCAAACTTGCAAGCTGGCTCTACAGCCCAGAGTAAGCGTTGAGCCATTCCATAAAATAAAACACCAGCGGCCCGGTGAATACGTAGCTATCCCCCCGATCCAAAATGCCGCCGTGGCCTGGGATCAGATCCCCGGAATCTTTGACGCCGGCATCTCGCTTCATCAGCGATTCGGTCAGGTCGCCCAGCAGGCTGGTCAACCCGATCAAAAACCCCAACACGCTGCCGCTCAGCCAGCTCCAGGGCCAGCTCAGGGCGTGGGCTCCGGCCACGGCCAGGGCCATGCTGGCGGCAATGCCGGCTACTGCCCCTTCCACCGTTTTCTTCGGGCTGAGGATGGAGAGCTTGGTGCGCCCAAAGGCCCGACCACACAGGTAGGCCCCTACATCTGCGGCGATCACGCAGCCAATGGCCAACAGCGTAATCCATAGCCCTTCG
This sequence comes from Thermostichus sp. MS-CIW-25, assembly GCF_054060015.1. Taxonomy (NCBI): domain Bacteria; kingdom Bacillati; phylum Cyanobacteriota; class Cyanophyceae; order Thermostichales; family Thermostichaceae; genus Thermostichus; species Thermostichus sp. MS-CIW-25. The sequence goes on along the minus strand of NZ_JBSSCS010000001.1, from coordinate 15,943 downwards.
CCAATGCCCTTGGATAAAGACAAAGCCCTGACCCGAATCCAGAAGCTGGGCAGCAACGCACAGTAGAACAACCCCAAAATCGAGGTGGCAATATCGGCAATGGTGGCCACCTTGGGCTTAAAGAGCAAATAAAAACAAATGATGGATCCCGCCACAATAAAAGCAGGGCTCGTCCATTCCGGCTTGACCTGCTGCAAAATCACCAGCACCTGGCTGGAAAACATGGTGGTGCGCATGGCCGGCGCATTGCCTTTGGCTTGCACCAAGCGAAAAAACTCCAGTTGGGCCAAAAAAATGATCAGCCCAATGGCTGCGGTGAAATACCAGCCCCCTAGCAGGGTGACCGCCAACGCAAACAACACCGCCGCAAAACCGCTAACCCAACGGGCTCCCATGGGCGCACCCCGTCACGTTGGCTGGCCAAATACCTCTTGCCCCCGGCTCCAGCAGATCGACGTCCAAGCCGAGAGCAGAAGAAACCCCCCCTCTGGTGTTCAAGATTCGCGTTTGCGGGACGGAGTCCTGATGCGGCTGCTGCAATGGAAACGCCTCTTGCCCTAGCCTTTCAGTTTAACTCCCTTGGCCTCGAAACAACCGCTTTCGGCCCTGTAGGATGGGATTTCCAGGTAAGGTGGCAGACAGACTGGAGCATGAGATAATGGGCAAACCGCAAAGCTCACTGCTGACCGCCTAAGATACCTCTGATTCGTTGCACCGCAGCATGGTTCAAGAACTTACTTCGCGCTCCACAACTGCTCGCATTTCTGCCGAAGAGGCTCGTCTTCTTTATGAAGACATGGTGCTGGGCCGCCTGTTTGAAGACAAGTGCGCCGAAATGTACTACAAGGGCAAGATGTTCGGCTTTGTGCATCTGTACAACGGCCAGGAGGCCGTCTCTACGGGGGTGATCAAGGCGCTCAAGCCCACCGACTACGTGTGCAGCACCTACCGCGATCATGTGCATGCCCTCAGCACCGGGATCCCGCCGCGGGCGGTCATGGCAGAGTTGTTCGGCAAGGCCACCGGCTGCAGCAAGGGTCGGGGTGGTTCCATGCACCTCTTCTCGGCGGAGCACAATTTCTTGGGGGGCTATGCCTTTGTGGCCGAAGGGATCCCAGTGGCGACGGGGGCTGCTTTTTCTGCCAAATACCGGGGCACTGACCAGGTAACCGCCTGCTTCTTTGGGGATGGAGCCTGCAACAACGGCCAGTTTTACGAGTGCCTCAACATGGCCGCCCTCTGGAAGTTGCCCATCGTCTATGTGGTGGAAAATAACTTCTGGGCTATTGGCATGGCCCATGAACGCGCCACTTCCGACACCGATATTTACCGCAAAGGCCCGGCTTTTGGCATGCCCGGCTACCAGGTGGATGGGATGGATGTGCTGGCGGTGCGAGAGGCGGCCCAACAGGCCATTGCCCGCGCCCGCGCCGGAGAAGGCCCCACCTTGCTAGAGTGCATCACCTATCGTTTTCGGGGCCATTCCCTTGCCGACCCTGACGAGCTGCGCAGTCCTGAGGAAAAAGAGTTCTGGCGGCAGCGGGATCCCATTAAACAACTGGAACGCTATGCCCTGGAGCACAACCTAATGTCCGAGGCAGACTTCCAAGCCATCCACGCGGAGGTCAGCGCCGTGATTGAGGACGCGGTTCTTTTTGCTCTGGAAAGCCCAGAGCCAACCCTGGACGAGCTGCACCGTTTTGTCTTTGCCGAAGACGAGTAGATCCTGGCCACTTCCCCGGTAGCGGGGGAGTCGCTTGCCGGGGGATCCCCACAAGGTTCTCTGGCCAGCTCGGGCGGCCTATCCACCCGACGGAGCGCTATCGCGCCGGATCCCTTGAGGATCCTCGATGATTGGCATTGGAGAAACCTTCTCGAGATCTGCGCTATTGCGCAGATTTTTTTGTAAATATCGCTTCCCATTTGTTTACACAGCTTCATATCATTGAGGTATCGAGCATGAGTATTTATTCCTGGTCATGAGCAATCCTCTTGAGTTTCCCTGGCTGTCGGTGCTGGTGCTCTTGCCTCTGCTGGCAGCCTTTGGGATCCCCTTGATCCCCCAGAGCCGTTGGGTGCGTTGGTGTGCCCTCGCTGTGGGGGCTTTTGATTTGGGCCTGATGGTCTATGTCTTTGCGCGGCACTATGACCTGCAGGACTTTTCTCTGCAACTGGCGGAGCGCTACGCCTGGGTGCCCCAAATTGGGTTCCACTGGTCGCTGGCGGTGGACGGCCTGTCCTTGCCGCTGGTGTTGCTGTCGGGTTTGATCACGACCCTGTCGATTGTGGCGGCTTGGAATCTCACCCATAAGCCGCGTTTGTTTTTCTTCTTGCTGCTGCTGATGTACGGTGCCCAGGTGGGCGTGTTTCTGGCGCAGGACATGCTTCTATTCTTCCTGATGTGGGAGATTGAGCTGGTGCCGGTCTATCTGCTCATCTCCATTTGGGGTGGGCCGAAGCGCCAGTACGCCGCCACCAAGTTCATCCTCTACACCGCCGCCGCCTCCATTTTTATCTTGGTGGGATCCCTGGCGATGGCCTTCTACGGCGAGGGCTTCAGCCTGGAGATGGCAGAGCTGAGCGCTAAGTCTTACCCACTGGCCTTGGAGCTGTTGGCCTATGCGGCTTTGCTGATTGCCTTTGGGGTGAAGCTGCCGATTTTTCCGCTGCACACCTGGCTGCCGGATGCCCACAGCGAAGCCTCTGCTCCCATTTCCATGATCTTGGCGGGAGTTCTGCTCAAGATGGGGGGCTATGGCCTGATCCGCATGAATGTGGGCATGTTGTCGGAAGCCCACGTGTACTTCGCCCCGGTGCTGGCGGTGTTGGGTGTGGTGAACATCATTTACGGGGCGTTGGCGGCCTTTGGTCAGAACCATCTCAAGCGGCGCTTGGCCTATTCGTCCATTGCCCACATGGGCTTTGTGTTGATCGGGATCTCCGCCTTCACGGAGCTGGGCATCAATGGGGCAGTGCTGCAGATGATCTCCCACGGTCTGATTGCCGCGGTTCTGTTCTTCCTGACGGGGATCACCTACGAGCGCACCCACACCCTTGCCCTCGACAAGTTGGGAGGGTTGGCCAAGCAGATGCCGAAGGCTTTTGCCCTGTTTACAGCGGGATCCCTGGCCTCTCTGGCGCTGCCGGGGATGAGCGGATTTGTGGGTGAGCTGACGGTGTTCTTGGGCTTGACCACCAGCGATGCCTATGCGCCGACCTTCAAAGCTGGAATTGCCCTGCTGGCGGCAGTGGGTATCATTTTGACGCCCATTTACTTGCTCTCCATGCTGCGTCAGGTGTTCTACGGGGCTCAGGATCCCGGCCTAGTTTTGGAAGATTACCTGGGGGATATGCGCCCGCGGGAAATGGCGGTGGCCCTCTGTCTGCTGTTGCCGATTCTCGGCATTGGCTTCTACCCACGCCTGGCTACCCAAACCTACGATGTCACAACGGTGGCGGTAGCTGCCCAGTTGCGCAGTGTGTTGGCAACTGAAATCGTGCAGCGGCCTTTCTTCCCCTCGCCAGTGCAACCGGCCCAGGTGGCAGCTCTGCCCCTGGAGGATTGAAAGGAGGTCGAGGGCTCGGCTTCCCTTTGTTCGGTCTTTCTCTATCTACTTCTTCTCTGTCCAGAAGAGCTGGTGTTTGAGGAGCAGCCCCACTCAACATTCAGCTCTTCTTTTGTTTTTTTTAAGTTTTAAGGTTGGGTTTGGGATCCGGGATATCCCTGGGCTGGGATTTTCTTGTGGCCGATTGTTCTTGCGCCGTCCATTCTATCGGTGATCGGTATGAATAGAGTTTTGTTCCATCAGGTTTAGCTGCACCACCAACCACCAGAGGGTTACATCGGAATAGGTTGCCCGGCGCTTGAGCCGAGAAATGGAGTGTACCGGGTTTTGGCTGTCGATCATCCACTCAGAAGCGATGATTTGGCCGCGTTGCTGAGCATTCATTGTTTCTCCCTCCGCTCGCAAACTGCTCAATACTTAGAATGGCTAATATTTAGGATGGCGAATTTGCACGGGAGCGTGTGAAAAAATATATTACGCAGGGATCCCCAAAATCGGCTAACTTTCTTAGCAATGAGGATCTCATAAGCCGTTGAGTTGCTGAGTTGCCGTCCGGGGATGGGAAAAATGTTGCAGAAGGGGTAAAAGGTTGGGCGAGGGGATTGCCCCTATCTTCACAAGTCTTAAAACCTAGAAAGATTCTATTTTCTCTTGACTTGTCTGTGGGTCTGAATTCCACCTCCCTTCGCCGGCCTCTGCAGCAGCAACCCTTGAGAAGTCTGAGATCCCGATGAGAGCCCCCCAGCCAGCCTCTGCTTTTGGAGAAGTGGTGGAAGCCAACACCACAACCTTTGTGGCCCAGTGCTTCGAGCCGGAACGTCTGACCTTCCCACCCATGCCTGCTCTCGGCAGTTGGACGCGCTCCCAAGACGAAGAGACCGGCAACCTAATCTACGGGGTGGTTTGCTATGCCGCCATCGCCCCCATCGACACCGTCCACCGCGCCAGGGCTTTGGGCCTCTCCCCTCAGGAGCTGCGGGAGCAACAGCCCCAAATTTTTGCCATGTTGCGCACCGATTTCCGCGCGGCCATTGTCGGCTTTGTCAGCGGGGGACGAGTCTACCAGTACTTGCCGCCACGGCCTCCCCAGATTCACCAGCCGGTTTATCTCTGCTCCGATACGGAAGTGAGGGAATTTTGCCGCTCTTTCGAGTTTTTGCGCACCCTACTACAGGTTAACGGGATCCCAACCGATGAGCTGGTGGCTGCCGTGATCCGCCAGACTTACCGAATCCTGAACCGAGATCGCAACTGGCTTTTACAGGCAGGTCGGCAGTTGAGCTCTCTGTTGCGGGATGATTATGAGCATCTCAGCGCAATTTTACGAAAGATTGAAGCCTAAGCGAAGAAATATTGAGAATGGCCTTGGATCCTTCTTGAGTCAGGTCGGGGGGTGATAATCTGAGGCCGTTTCCTAATGAAGTTTATTCCTTTTGTATCCTCTTTCTGCTGTAAAAATGTTTAACAAATTCAATCCTTCTGACAAACCCTCCAAAGGCAATTGGGCAGGTCGCACCTTTTCCGCTGCTACGGGCGCTTCGGTGGCAGCCGGCGTTTGCATTGCCCACGGTCAACCGGCTCATGTGTCACTGTTGGTGGCTTGTTGTGCGACCGTATTTGCCCTCGTTTTGGATGAAATGGGCTGGATCTAGGCTCGGTTGCAACGTCAGCTCTGGATTTTGCCGCATAAGAAGCCGGTCTAAAGCAGAGGCCAACCAATAGGGATCCCTGGCCCTCTGGGTTTGCTGCTTGGGTGAAAGGATCCCTTCATCTTGCTTCGCGGGCTGCCCGCACCAACAATCCTGCTGTGATCAGCCCTGCCAGAATGGAGCTACCCCCATGGCTGAACAAAGGCAGGGGCACGCCTGTGGTGGGCAAAATCCCAGTGACCACGCCGATGTTCATCAGTGACTGACCCACCAAAAACATCAGGCAGCCGCAGGCTACTAAGCGAATGGTCAGCTCTCGACAGCGCCCCATCACTCGCCAGCCCAGCAAGGTGTAGAAAGTCAGCAACCCCAGAAAGAACAGGGATCCGGCCAAGCCAAACTCTTCTGCATACACCGAGAAGATGAAGTCGGTGTATTGGATGGGCAGGTAGAACAGCTTTTGCTGGGAAAGGCCATACCCTTTGCCCCACAGGCCGCCGGAGCCAATGGCCAACAGGCTTTGCACCAACTGATAGCCATCCCCTTGGGCGTTACCCCAGGGATCCAAAAAGGCCAGGATGCGCCGTCGTTGGTAATCTTTGCTGAGAATGCTCACCACAGCCGCCAGAATCCCCAGCCCCGCTGTGGCCAAAAGGGTGAAAGCTGGGATCCCGGCGGTCCAAGCCATAGCCCAGAGGGTGAGGCCGCAGATGGCCGTGGTGCCCAGGTTGGGCTGGGCGAGGATCCCCAAGAGCGCAAAGGCGAAGATAACCACCCAGAGGATGCGGAACCAGAGGGGATGGTGAAACCAGCGGCCAAAGATCCAGGATCCCTGCAAGACCAACAGGGGCTTGAGCAATTCCGAGGGCTGGATAACAGGGATCACCTTCAAATCCAGCCAGCGGCTGGCTTCCAGGCGGGAAACCCCCAACCCCGGCACCTGGGTGGCCCACACCAGGCCAACTCCCAGCAAGCAGAGGATCCCGGCCCAGGGGAACCAGCGCCGCAGCGGGATCTGCACCAGAGCCCAGAAACAGCCCAGACCCAACCCGGCCCAGAGCAATTGCCGCTTGAAAAAGTAGAGGCCATCGCCGGTGATCCGCTGAGCCACCGGGTAGGAAGCGGAAAACAGCATCAGCAGCCCCAGCACCAGCCAGATCAAGGTGAGCCAGCGCAGCCAGCGAGCCTCAGCATTCCAGGGATCCCTGAAGGGCTTGGCAGCAGGCTCGGAAATGGTTGCCACGGTGTTCAAAGCTGGAGTACTGGTCAAAACTGGCACAAGCGGGGGACAGCAAAACGGTGATGGGTTGAGCGGGCTTCCCCAAGCTCTGAGCTTGACGGGAAAGGGAACAAGCCGCTGCAAAGGCTCTTTCCACCGCTACATCTAGGGTTGGCACCAGCTCAACGTCAGTATAGTGGATCCCCTGGAGGGCCTCCGCCAGGGCTGGGGCAGACTCCCCCATCAGCACCACGCGGGCCACCTTGGCCCGAATCAACTGCAGCCAGGCACTGGGATCCCCCTGCTTGGCCCTTCCCCCGGCAATCAGAATAATGGGTGGGGAGAGGGCGTTGAGCGCCACCCAGCCGGCCTCGTAGTTGGTGGCCTTGCTGTCGTTGACAAAGCGGATAGGGGTGGATCCCACCTGGATTTGCGCCACCCGCTCCAGTCGATGGGGCATGCCGGCAAAAGATCGGATGGCTTTTTGAATGGCAGCGTTGGGGAGCCCAGCTAGACGTGCTGCTGCTGCCGCCAAGAGCAGGTTTTGCAGGTTGTGTTGGCCAGGGCAGCGTTCTGCAAAGTCCTCCAGCTCCGCCACCATCTCCCCCTGGATGTAGAGGCGGTTTTCCCGCAGGTCAAGGGTTGCGGTGGGATCCCGGTCACAACAGCCTTGGGTAGCAACAAGGGAAGTCCAATAGGTATTTTCCCAGTCCTGCCGGCGGCAGCACAGGTAGGGATCCTCGCCGTTGAGCACCCGCCACTGAGCCCGATCCAAAAGGCGAGCCTTAAAGCTGGCATAGCGCTCCAGCGTCCCATGCCGTTCTAGGTGATCGGGGGTGAAGGTGGTCCACACCCCAATACGCGGCGGGCCTCCAGGAGTACTGCTCATGAGGCGGCTGCTGGCTTCCAACTGATAGCTGCTCAGCTCCGCCACGATCCAATCCGGCTTGAGCTTTCCCTGGAGCGTTGCCAAAGCCACTTGCGACAGGGGCAGGCCAATGTTGCCGCAGGGGATCCCTTGCAACCCCGCCGCCTTGAACATTTCCGCCACCAGAGCCGTGGTGGTGCTTTTGCCGTTGGTGCCGGTGATCCCCACCCAGGGTAGGTGGTCAAGATAGATCCAGGCCAGCTCCGCCTCTCCCACCACCGGGATCCCCTGTTGACGCACCGCCTGCAGCAGCGGGTGATCCCAGGCAATGCCCGGACTGACCACCACCTGCTCCACTCCTTCGGCCAGTTGAAAAGGCTGCCCCAGCCGAACCGGGATCCCTTCCTGATTGAGCTCGGCCTGCCGCTGTCTGAGAAGAGGGGAATCTTGCTCATCCCAAACCAGCACTTCATAGCCCTGGGCCCGCAACAGTCGCGCTGCCGCCAGCCCCGCAATGCCTAACCCCAAAACTTGATGTCGCACGTTGGTTTCTACTTCTTTTCTGGGATCCCTGCTTGGATCTTACCGGTCACGTCCTTGACCCGCATGTTTTTGTTCGACATTCCCCTTGCTTACGGGGGTGGCCAGTTGGTGGCGTGGGTGGAGTTTTCTTGGCCGCCTGGATGGCTAACTTGGGAATAGGTTGGAAACCAGTCCGCTGGCCTTGTCCCAATGAGCACTGTTAGCTAGGCAGACACCCAGATCTACCCGAATCAACATCCCGATGTGATACCGCAAGAGATTAAGCCAAGATAGGAAAACCATTCAGACGGGAGCCTGATGCCTGCCCCTTCCCGTTGGCCTGGTTGGGCTAAACTCAACAACTCTCAGTTGTTGCGCATTTTACTGACCTTGGCTTGTGCTTGGGCGATATCCCAAGTGCTGGCTTATTTTGAGCTGGTCATCACTATTTTTGTGTTGGCGGCTATTCTGGCCTATTTGCTCAGCTATCCAGTGGGTTGGTTGAGCCGCTTTTTCTCTCACAATTTCTCAGTTTATTTGGTAACTTTTATTACGGTTATTCTCCTGTCCAGTATGACCGCAGTGCTGGGCCTGACATTAATTTCGCAGTTACCTCAGCTTCAAGAGAGTATTGCGGCATTTCTGAATACTATTTTCGATGCCATTGATCAGTTGGAGCGCCTGCTGGGAAATTTTAACATTACAGTCGATATCCAAGAATTTGAGCAGCAAATCAAAGACCAAACTCTAAACCTGTTGGGCTCTGGTGTGTTGACTTTGCGCATCTTGCTCTTGGGTTTGGTCAATCTGTTTTTAATCTTCATCGTTGCTTTTTTCATGCTTTTAGATGGCAAGCGACTGTGGAACTTATTTCTAAAACCCTTTCCAGAAGATTGGAAAGATCGAATTACCGAGAGTGTACGACGGAACTTCCTGGGATTTTTCTGGGGTCGGGTTGTGCTGTCATTTTTCTTTGCCATCTCAACCTTTCTGGTATTTTTACTGCTTGAGATCCCTTCGGCACTAACTTTAGCTTTGATTGCAGGGCTGTTTGACTTGATTCCGGGAATTGGAGCCACTATTGGCATTAGCTTAATTGCTCTAATTGTCTTACCGCAAAGTGTATGGCTTTCTATCCAGGTTTTGGTGATCTGTATTTCTCTGCAGCAGGTGGAAGAAAACTTGCTCTTGCCCCGTGTGATGCAGGGATCCCTGAACATCAGCCCGGTGGTTATGTTTTTCTCCCTCTTTGTGGGTGGCACTGTGGCCGGTTTGCTGGGGGTGTTCTTGGCTATTCCGGTGACGGGGGTATTGATCAACCTGCTGGAGATCGATGAGATGAAAGGGGATCCGAAGCGGTGAGGTTCACCCAAAGCTGACCCTGGGGGTAGATGTTTCGCCGGGCACCATCTACAACCTGTACAGATTTGTCTTTGGCGTGGAGAAGATCCCGCCTACCCTGCCGGCCTCACCTTGTGGATGCTATGGGAGTTGTCTGCAATTTTCTTTCCTATGCATCATCAGTTCAATCTTCCAAAGGATCCAACTTGGGATCCAGACTCTTGGCAGTCAGACGCAGAGCCTCCGCCTGCTCCATTACCCGTGGAGCTTGCGCTGCCGTTTCAAGGCCCTGGCGATAGCTCTCCCACAGGGGCATTTCCGGGTAGGTCTGCTGCAACTCGCTGATCTGATCCAGAAGGGCCTCCAGCCAGCCAGCCGTGCTCCAGGTGAGCAGAAACTGGAAGGGGTTCCACAGGTTGAGCTGCCGCCCCAATTCATTTAAGCTCTCGTTGCGAATGGGCGGATCGAAGATGTCCGCCACGGTCATCAACTGGCGGGCCAGTAGGGGTCTGAGGATTTTCTCGGCAGCTTCCACCACAGCGGGGATGGCAGCTTGGATCCGGTCGGGGCTGGGAATATTCCGCGCTTGGGGCAAGGCTTGCAGCACCAACTCCAGTCGTCGCCCTGCCTCTGCCGATTCCAAAGCCGATTCCAGGGTGGTGCCCACGCTGAGAAACACTTCTCCCGTCAGCAGCCGCACTGCATCGATGACCAGGTGATACAAGGGAGGGATCACGAGCTTGATCCACTCGCTCTGGAAAAACTCCCGCAGCCGCCGTGCCACATAGTCCCCTACTTGGGTGGTCTGGATCCCCACTTGGGTCAGATTGAGATACCAGTCGGGGGGGGATCCCTTGGGATCCAGCCAACGGCGCAGCGTTTGCCATTCTTCTTCTGTGAGGGCAGTTCGTCCCTGTTTTAAGCCGGTTCGCCGCAGCTTGCCCTCGGCATTCAAGAGCTTGCGCAGCTCCGGTGTGCCCAGCAAGGACAAGGCACCTGCCGAACCCACACTGCCGATCTCGATGGCGATCAAGGCGGCCAGCAGGGCGGCTGAGGCTTTCACCTGGATCTGGCCGGCTTTGTCCATGTTGCTCTGCACCGCTGTCGCGACCACGAGAGGCAGGCGGCTGTTGCCATAGGCACGGGCACTCATCGCCTCTAGAGCAGAGCGTTGGTCAGAGGTTAGCGTCTGAGCCCAAGAAGGGATCCCATCTGGATGGGCCGGTTCCTGTAAGCCGTGATACAGTAGGCTGGCCACCCAAGCTCGATCTGCAGCCCGCCGCAAAGAGCCGATGACCACTTCCCATTGGCAGGGGTTGAGCAGGGGCAAGAGCGCTTGCAGCTCTCGGTGGACGGGCTCTGGGGATCCTGCCGTTCTCGACTGTTCCAGAGCGCTTTGCAGCCGATCCCGCGCCTCTCGGCACAGCCCGCCCCACTCCAGTTGCAGGCGAGCCAGGGTTTGTTGCACCGTCTCTTCAGAGCGCCGGGGCAGATCCTGCCAGCCTGCTTCCAGTTGCCGCCACAGCCCCTCCCAGTTCAGGCCCTCAGCAGCACCATTCACGGGATCCGAGGCAACCTTTGCGCTGGGCGAGGCATTTTGGGGCAAAGCGGGATCCAGAGGTTCAGACATGGACAGAACCGGCCTCAAGGGGATTACCGGCATTATAGCTAGGGGTAAAACGCCAGCCGAGGCAAACCCAACGTTTCCGGCCATCCCATCATCAGGTTGAGACACTGCACCGCCTGCCCTGCTTGCCCTTTCATCAGGTTGTCGATCACCGACAGGACGATAACGCGGTTGGTGCGGCTGTCCACCTCCACCCCGATCATGCAGGTGTTGGTGCCGGAGACCCATTTGGTTTGCGGGTAGACCCCCCGCGGCAGCACCTTCACCCAGGGAGATTGGCGATAGAAAGCGTTGTAAATGGTGAGCAAATCTTCCCCCACAAAGCCGGGATCCCGCAGGGTGGCATACAACGTGACGTGGATCCCCCGCACCATGGGCACCAGATGAGGCGTAAATTGCACGGTGATGGGGGTGTGGGTCAGGTCGGTGCAGGCTTGCTCGATCTCGGGCGTATGCCGGTGCTGGGCCACTCCATAGGCTGCCAGAGAGCTGTCCACTTCGGCAAACAGGGATCCCACCTTGGGGGTACGGCCTGCCCCCGAAACGCCGGATTTGGCATCGAAAATGAGGCTGTCCAGCTCCACCAACCCCTGCCGCAGCAGAGGGGCAACCGCCAACAACGAGGCAGTGGGATAGCAGCCGGGACAGCCTACCAGTTGGGCTTGGGCAATCGCCTCGCGGTAAAGTTCCGGCAACCCATAGACCGCCTGCTCATTGGCCTGGCGATAGGCAGGGCTGGGCCAGTTGGGATCCGTCTGACCCATGCGGTACCAAGATTGGTAGGTGGCCAGGTTGCGAAAGCGGTAATCTGCCGACAAATCCAAGACTTTGCACCCCTTGGCCAGCAAAGGCGGAGCCAGCTCAGCAGCCAGCCCATTGGGGAGAGACAAAAACACCACATCGCTGTTGGCGGCAATGCGATCCACCTCTACCGGCTGAACGGTCAGATCCACCGCCTGGGCCAACTGGGGATAGAGATCCCCGTAGCGCTTGCCGGCGCTGTCTTGCCCAGCCAGGTAGGTGATCTGCACGCCAGGGTGCTCGCTCAGTAACCGCACCAACTGTACCCCTCCGTAGCCGGAAGCGCCGACGATGCCAATGCGGACAGGCTCTGTGGGGTGGGGTGGGCGGGGCGCCATGTTGGCCATGGGGGGGCTGCCTGTGCAAGAGGGTTGCGTGATGGCTTGCCTTAAGTTCTATCGCATTTTCTTACCCCATTTGACGCTGCATCTTGTCCATTCGCGTTTTCATTCGCGTTAGCGTTGCGTGGCCATCCAGGGGGATTTGTTATGCTGGGTTCACCTGAGCCGCTCGGGCCTTGGCAGCGGCTTCCGTAATATCTGTCTATGTTCTGTGTAGCTTTCTAATCTGCGGTCTATGCACTATGAGCGATTGATCAACATGGTCTTGCGGGCCTACGGCCAAAGCAGCCGCCATGGCCTGGATCAGGAAACTCTGACCCTCTACTCAGAAGGCCCCTACACCCTCTACAAGCTCACTTCCCATTTCGATCGCCGCTCCATTTTTGTGTTGGCCCAGAATCAGCGGGATATGTTTGTTTCTGGCGATGCGTTTAACAACAAGCTGATCCCAGGAGAATGGCAGGCGTGGCTGCACCAGAAAGCGCTGGGCATCGCTCCCGACACGGCACAAGCAGGTTAGCCGAAGACCATATCTGGCGTGGAAGGATCCCCAAGCCTACGCCCGGCCTGTTGAGATCCAGCCCATGCTGACAATGGCCGCCTACGTCCAGCTCAGAGGGTGGTGGGATCCACAGGTCGCTCCACCTGTCCAGAATCTACCCGCCACTGGCCAAAACCCCAGGCTGAACCTGTCGGGGCACCACCGAGAGACGATCCAGATCGGCACAGTAGGCCAGATCCTGATCGTTTTCCGGCCCCAGACCCAATAGCCGTTGCCCGTGGCTAGAGCGCCGCAACAAACCCAGCAGATCATCCTGCCAAGTTTGGTACAGGGCCAAGGCTGCCACTGCCTCGTCGTTGCCCAACTGGTTCAAAGAGCAGCCCAAGCGATGCAGGATAGCCCCGGCACAGGCAGTATCTTCCAGTGAAAAGGCCCCTTCCCACCCGGATCCCACCAGCCACACCTCGGCAAAGGATCCCCGTCTGAGAAAGTCCACCACGGCCCCCAAGTTCACCAGGGCTGCTGTGATCACCACCGGGATCCCTTCCAGGCGCTGTAGGCTGCGCGTGCCGTTGGTGGTGCTCAGGAAGATGCGCTTGTCCCGCACGCGGTCGGGAGTGTAGTCGAGGGGGGAGTTGCCCAGATCAAACCCCGCCACCGCTTTGCCCCCCCGTTCCCCGGCCAAAAGCCGCTTGGAAGCTGGCCAGTTTTGGCTCACCTCTTGGAGCTGCTGCAGGTGGGCAAACACCTGTACCGCTTCTGCTCCTGCTGCCAGCGCTGTGGCAATGGTGGTGGTGGCCCGCAGCACATCAATGGCCACTGCACACTCCGGGATCCCGGATGAAGGCACCTGTTCAGGCGTATGGAAGTGGAAAAAACGCATGGAGCAAGGGGTAAGGATCGAAAACGTCAGAACTCACGCCGGGCGAACACCAACACCGCCAGAATCAGCAGCAAAAGGGTGTAAACCAAGCCGTAAAGTGCATCTCCGAGAAGTTCTGCTGGGGGTGGAACTTGGCCGTAAACCGCAGCATCTCTCAGATTGAGGCGCTCCAGATCCGGCAGGATCAAATAAATCACCTCAAACACTTTGCTCAATCCGGCCTCTTCCACCAGCTTGCTCAGTTGCAGCAGGGCGCGGCTGGCATGGCCCATCAGGAACAGGGCAATGGTGTAGAGGGTGGCCAGAATCGAGGAAGTGAAAACCCCGAACAGTAGGGCTGCAGCAACGATCAGCACCAGCTCCAAGAAAGTGAAGACCGTCGCCCAGAGAATGGCCAAGAGGGAAATCGGGGCCTGTACCAGCAGCAGGCTGAGCAGAAATACAACTGTCATCAGCAGCACCAGCACCGACAGCAGAGCCGATAGGCCCAGATGCTTGCCGACAATGAACTCTGCCCGGCTCATGGGTTTGGCGATCAGCACATAGACTGTGCGTTTTTCGATCTCTTTGTTCACCAGCCCTGTGCCCACGAAAATGGCCACGATCAGGCCGAAGAAGTGAATGGCCGCCAACCCCAGGTCGGCAATGATTTTGTTGTGGGCCTGGTTGGCCACCTGCGGGATCAAAACAGTGGCTCCCAGCATGGCCACCGCAAATACCATCACCAGGTAGAGAATCCGATCCCGAATCGTTTCCCGGAAAACGTTGTGGGCAATGGCCACCACGCGCGACGCATCCATGGCTGAACCCAAAGCTGTGATGATTCGACTGGTACACTGGTAACAGATCCAGCCTTTATTCTATGCAGTTCCAGGCCCAGATTCAGATTCACCTGCGCCCCTCTGTTCTCGATCCCGTCGGGGCCGCCGTCCAGTCCAGCCTGCATCAGTTGGGGCATACCCAGGTGCGACAGGTGCGCATTGGCAAGCACATCCAACTGCAGCTAGAGGCCCTCGACGCCGAGACCGCCCGCCGCCAGGTGGATGAGCTGTGCCATCAACTGCTGGCCAACCCGGTGATTGAGACTTATCAAATCCAAGTGGATCCCATCGGTGGCTGATTTGATGGGTTCAGGTGATTTGAGGTTGACTTGAGGCGTTCCAAACAACTGTGAAATTGTCCATTTCACGGAGCGCAGTTTTTTCTTAGGGGAGAGAAACTGGGAAAATGTCTCAAGCTCTCTAGGATAGCTACAACCACACCCTCTTCTTTTCTCTCGTCAAGGGATCCCAATGGCTGGCGTGAGGTTTGGCGTTGTTGTTTTTCCGGGTTCCAACTGCGACCGAGATGTAGCCTGGGTAACCCGCGGCCTCTTGGGCTGCCCAACGCGGCTGATCTGGCACCGAGAGACGGATTTGTCGGAGCTGGATGTGGTGGTGCTGCCGGGGGGCTTCAGCTATGGGGATTATTTGCGTTGTGGGGCCATCGCTCGTTTTGCTCCGGTGATGGGATCCCTGAAGGAGCACGCGGCGCGAGGGGGCTATGTGCTGGGCATCTGCAATGGCTTTCAGATCTTAACAGAGGCGGGCCTGCTGCCGGGGGCGCTGGTGCGCAATGCCAACCTGCACTTTATCTGCGACCGAGTGGGGATCCGTATAGAACGGCAGGATCTCCCCTGGACAAGCGCGTATCCCCAGGGATCCACCTTAACCCTGCCCATCGCCCATGGGGAAGGCCGCTACACCTGTGATCCGGATACCCTCAAGCAGTTGCAGGATCGAGGGCAGATCGTCTTTCGCTATGCTCCGGTTGCGCCCAACGGCTCTGTGGACAACATCGCCGGCATTTGCGATCCCAGCGGTCGGATTCTGGGTTTAATGCCCCACCCCGAGCGGGCAGCAGATCCCGATTTGCCAGGGCAAGATGGGATCCCCTTCTGGCAGTCGATTTTGCACAGCTTCGCCGCCTAATTCTTCTTCTCCATTCTTCTCCGGGACAGCTCACTCCTGCCTCGGCCCTTGAGACAACACCTGGCGAACTTGATTCACCATCTCCTCGTGATCCACCACTGGCTTGGCGATATAACCATCCGCCCCGCTCTGGGCCAAGAATGCCTCGCGGTCGCCGCGCATCGCATGGGCCGTCACCAAAATAATGGGGATGGAGCGGCTTTTTGGATCCCCCTTCAGCAGTTGGGCAATGCGGATCCCGTCCACCGCCTCGCCGCGAAAGGTGCTCTGGGACAGGGAAACATCCAACAAAATGACATCCACCTCGTGCCCCTGGGCCAGCTTCAAAATCTGCTCCACATCCTGGCTGTGAAAGACCTCAAAACCTCCCCGCCGTCGCAACACCTTCTCAAAAACACGGGCGTTGATCGGATCATCTTCCACCAGCAGCACTGTTGCCATCGTTAACCCAATCTTGAATCTGAACCCAAGCTAAGCTGTCTCTGGGATCCCAAAAGCCATCCTAAGGCATCCTTAGCGAGTTCAATTTGAGCAGTAGGACAAGCATTCTCCTACAGAGTAGTAAACTACCCGACCCTGACTGCTTCGCAGTACAGGGCGGGCTTAAGGCCTCCGGCCCGCTGGCGCGAACGGTAGCCCTGCAGTTGGCAAGCC